>NZ_CEZFMW010000105.1:0-12752 GCF_982993085.1 Thalassobacter sp.
ATAAAGCTGAAAATTCCGCCCAAAGTGGACAGAATGAACATGATAAGTCCCGATAGGGCTGAGCGGACAAGGACCACAGGCGTACCTCTTGGCTGGCGGTGGGGCAAACATACGCCTTCCGCGCGGTGGCGTCAAAACCCGCGCGACGTCAAAACACACGGCGCGGTGGCTGTGAAAAGGGCTTACTGCCGGACATGCTCTGCGCGCAAGGCATCGCCGACCACCCATGTCTCAAGCGCTTGGACAATCCCAAGGGCAACCTGCGCACGCCACTGCGGTTTTTGCAGATCCGACAAGTCCCGCGCATCGGACATGAACCCGACCTCCAGCAGGACACTTGGCACGTCGGGGGCCTTAAGTACGGCGAATTCAGCCTCTAGACGTGGGCGCTTATGCAGTCGGCCAACCGTGCTGCGCAGACCTTCAACCAGCGCATCGGCCAAGGCGTCCGCACGTGGCGTGACCTCAACCCGTGCGAGATCCATCAAGATATCCGCAACTTGGTCGCCTTTCTCGGTTACATCCGCCCCCAGCAAGACGTCTTCACGGCTTTTGCGTTCAGCCAGTTGGGCCGAGGTCGGGTCGCTTGCCTGATCCGACAGGGTATAGACCGTCGCGCCCGACGCCTCCCCTACTGTGATCGCATCGGCATGCAGCGACAAAAACACATCGGCACTTGCCGCCCGCGCGATCGCGACCCGCTCGGCCAAGGGGACAAACACATCGCTAGTGCGGGTCAGAACAACGCGGTAACCGCCTTGCCGGATCAAGGCCTCCTCTACTTCACGGGCAAACGTCAGCATCAGGTCCGCCTCGCGCAGACCATCGCGCTGCGCGCCTGAATCGATGCCACCATGACCGGGGTCCAACACGACAACGGTATCGCCAGTGTCCGCCTCTGGCGTTTGGGGCACTGGCGTGGGCAACGCCCACAGGTCTGCCTCGGGCGGGCGCGCGGCTACGGCCTGCGCAAACCCTGCTGCATTAGTACGCGCCAGCCGCAGCGTGATCACCGCACCACCGCTGCTGGGATCAATGCGCATACCCGCCGTATCCACGATCAGGGGGCTGGCCAGTTCCAGTACCATCCGGGACCATCCAGGCCGAAAGCTTCCTATGCGCACGGCCTGCACACCCTTGCTTGCCCCCAGTGCCTCAGGCGAAACGCCTGCCCAAGCAAGTTCTTGAAAATCTAAGATAATGCGGCGCGGCTCATCACGGGTCAGCAGCCGCCACGGGACCGCCTGGCTGAGCGCGAGCGTAACCTCAACCCCACCGCGCACATCCACAATCTGGGATGCCGCAACATCCAAACGCGCCAACGCCCGCAAGTCCTGTGCGTTGGCCACAAAGGGTAGCCACAGCCCGCACACAACAAGGAACAAAAGCGCGCGCATGTCAGCTTCGCGCCTGCATGAATTGCTTCAACCGTGCCAAGCCTTCGATGATGTCATCTGTACCGCGCGCGTAGGAAAACCGCAGCGTGCCGTGCCCGCGCACCGGATCAAAATCGAGCCCCGGCGTCACCGCCACGCCCGCATGTTCCAAAATCTCAGCCGCGAACGCGCGACTATCATCAGTCAGATCACTGACGTCGGCATAGATATAGAACGCCCCATCCGGCGGAGCGATCTGGGTAAAGCCCGCGGCTGGCAAACCCTCTAGCATCAAGCGGCGGTTTTCCGCATAGACCGATAGGTTCGCTGTCAGCTCTTGCTCGCACTCCATCGCGGCCAAAGCTGCCACTTGGCTGGCATGAGGCGGACAGATGAACATGTTCTGCGCCAGCCGCTCAATCACGCGGACATGATCCTGCGGCACCACCATCCAACCCACGCGCCAGCCCGTCATTGAGAAGTATTTTGAGAACGAGTTGATGACATAAACGTCGTCCGACACCTCCAGCGCGCTGATCGCGCGGCCTTCGTATTGGATCCCGTGATAGATCTCATCAGAGATGAAGGCGATGTCGCGCGCGTCACATGCCGCGATCAGATCACTAAGTGTGGCGTGATCCAGCATCGTGCCCGTGGGGTTCGCAGGCGAGGCCACAATAAGACCGGCCAAATCAGATGAAAGATCACCTGCAACAGGTTGAAATCGCGTTTCTTTGATTGTCTCGATACGGGTTGGTTGTAGGCTCAAGGCCTTGAGGATTTGACGATAGCTCGGATAGCTCGGATCACCCAATCCGACCTTTTCGCCGACTTCAAACAGGGCCGTAAACGCAAGGATGAACCCTGCCGAGGACCCAGATGTCACGACCACACGCGCCGGGTCCAGATCGACATCATACCACTTTTTGTAGAGCCCCGCGATCCGCGCACGCAACTCTGGCAGACCCAGCGCCACGGTGTAACCCAACGCATCCGTATGAATGGCCTGCGCTACCGCGGCACGTGCGCCCTCGGGTGCGCCAGTGCCGGGTTGGCCCACTTCCATGTGTATGATGGATCGCCCCTGTGCTTCGGCGGCACGGGCCGCCTCCATCACGTCCATCACAATAAACGGATCGACCAAGGCTCGGGTTGCGTTGCGCATAAGACACTCCATATGGTTAGGCATCAAAAACCAGCCCCGGGAGGCAAGGTCAATGGTGACACTGCAACGATGGGCGGCCCGGGCGATTTTGACCCTGACATTCGCGTTGGCGCCGGTGATCGCCATGGCGCAGACCCTCGTGCGTGATGCGGAAATCGAATACGCGCTGCAGCAGGTCGCTCAACCGATCCTGCAGGCAGCGGGCCTTCCCTCTAGCACGCGCATCTTTGTGATCCTTGATAGCTCGCTCAATGCCTTCGTGGTCGACAACAAGTCGATCTTTTTCCACTCAGGATTGTTGCTAAAGCTCGACACACCCGCCAAGGTGCAAGCCGTCATCGCCCATGAGGCCGCGCATATCGCCAATGGCCATATCTCGCGGCGCCGATCCAATATTGGGGCGGCCAGTACGGCGGCACAACTGGGACTTTTGCTGGCAGCGGCAGCTGCGGCGGCAGGCGGTTCTGGTGATGCAGCAGCCGGGCTTGCCATTGGGGCGGGCAGTGCCGCGCAACGCGCGCTCTTTGCGCATACCCGCGCCGAAGAAGCCTCCGCTGACCAAGCCGCCCTACGCTACATGCGCCAAGCCGGTGTGGACCCAAAAGCGATGGTTGATGTGTTAGACATCTTTCGCGGCCAGGAGGCCCTAAGCCGTGGGCGCCAAGACCCCTATGCCGTCACACATCCTTTGACCCGCGACCGGTTGCGCGCGGTTGAGGCCTTTGCCGCAGGCACATCGGGTGATGTGCGGACCGACCCGACGACCGCCTATTGGTACGCGCGCGCCGTGGGCAAACTATCGGCCTTTACCCGCGCGCCCAGTTGGACCCTACGCAGGGTGCGCAACGACACTGGCGAAATCGCCACTATGCGCCGCGCCGTCGCCTATCACCGCAAGCCCGACACCAGCCGCGCGCTTGAAACCATTGATCAGGTGATCGGAATGCGCCCGAATGATCCGTTTTATCATGAGCTCAAGGGCCAAATATTGCTCGAATCCCGCCGTGTAGATGCAGCCATCGCATCCTATCGGCGGGCAATCGCGCTGCGCCCACGTGAGCCGCTGATCCTACGCGGATTGGGCCGGGCACTTTTGGGCGCAGACACCGCCAGCAGCAATGCACAGGCCTTGCAGGTCCTGACCGAAGCGCGTGGACGCGATGCGTTTGACCCCGGCCTGCTGCGCGATTTGGCATTGGCCCACGCCCGCGCAGGGCAGAACGGCTTGGCCTCGGTCGCTACAGCGGAGCGTTACGCCATCCTGCGCAGGTTCAAGGACGCCGCGACCCACGCACAGCGGGCCGCCGGCCTCTTGCCGCAGGGATCATCGGGATGGTTGCGCGCCCAAGACGTTTTGTCCGCCGCAAAACAGGCCGGTGTTGCCAGCAAATAAGCCCCGCACGCAGAGAGCGCACGGGGCTTAGAATTCTTTAGCGAAGGTCATAGACCCAAGACTGAAGTCTTAGCTTTTCTTGGACCACCAGCCACGGCGCTTGGGCGCGGCAGCTTCTTTGGGGGCTTCGGGCGCGGGTTCAGGTGCCGCGACCGCCTCGACCAGTTCCACACTGACCTGAGGCTCATCTTCAGCTAGCGGCTCGGACACCACAGCGGCAACAGCAGCCACCGCAGGGGCCGGAGCTTTTGCGCGCACGCGCTTTTTAGCCTTCGGCTTTTCTGCCACTGGGGCCTCGGCCGCAGGCTCAGGCGCCACAGGTGTTTCCGCGACTGCTGGCTCGGCTGAGGGTTCAGCCACAGGCTCCGCAGCCTCTTGGGGCGTTTCCGTAGCGTCATCCGCAGGCGTGTCCGACTTTTTGCGACGTGACCGTGTGCGCCGCTTTTTGGCGGGCTTTTCTTCCGACTCACCCTCGGCAGCGGGCTCGACCACAGGCTCTGCAGGGGCGTCTTGGTCCCCACCTTCAGCGGCAGGCGCGTCCTGCTGAGCTTCGGTCTCTGTGCCCGACGCCTCATCCCCATTCCCGCCCTTACGACGACGCGAACGGCGGCGACGCCGCTTCTTGGGGGCACCCTCACCGTCTCCGGCTTCGGGCGTTGGGTTTGGCGTGTTGTCACCGTTTGCCTCGGTGGCTTCGGTCTCGTCGGAGGTGTCCTCGACCACATCCGCGTCATCGATTTCATCCATCAAGGCGGAGTCCATCGATACCACGTTGCTCGAAATCTTGGGCAGAACACGTGTCGCGGTCTTGAACTTTTCGAGCGTGTAATCCGGCGCGATCAGATGGGGATCGGCTTGGATACGCACGGCCATCGCATAGCGCGCTTCGATCATCGCCAGATGCTCACGCTTGTCGTTCATGATGTAGTTGGCCACATCAACTGGCAGCTTCAGCAGCACCTCGCGGGAACGCTTACGTGTGCCCTCTTCTTCCAACGCGCGCAGGATCGACAGCGCGAGGCTGTCATCCGAGCGGATCAGCCCTGTACCATGACATGCGGGGCACGGCTGCGTGGTAGCTTCAAGCATGCCCGGACGTAGACGCTGACGCGACAATTCCATCAGGCCAAAGCCCGAAATACGGCCAACCTGAATGCGCGCGCGGTCCGATTTCAGCGCATCCTTGATACGTTTTTCGACGGCGGCGTTATTGCGGCGTTCATCCATATCAATGAAGTCGATGACGATCAGACCTGCAAGGTCGCGCAGACGCAATTGGCGCGCCACCTCATCAGCGGCCTCCAAGTTGGTCTTGGTCGCGGTGTCCTCGATCGAGCCTTCTTTGGTCGCTTTGCCCGAGTTAACGTCGATCGCCACCAAAGCCTCGGTCACGCCGATCACGATGTAGCCACCGGATTTCAGCTGCACCGTCGGATTGAACATCCCTGACAGGTAGCTTTCGACCTGATGACGCGCAAACAGCGGCATGCCTTCGTTGTGATGCTTCACGTTTTTGGCATGCGACGGCATGATCATTTTCATGAAGTCTTTGGCGTGGCGGTAGCCAGCTTCGCCCTCGACAATCACCTCATCGATATCGCGATTGTACAGGTCACGGATCGAACGGCGGATCAGATTGCCTTCTTCATAGATCTGCGCAGGCGCGATGGATTGCAGCGTCAGGGCGCGAATTTGCTCCCACTGGCGTTGCAGATATTCGTAGTCGCGCTTGATCTCGGTCTTGGTGCGCTTGGCACCGGCGGTGCGAATGATCAGACCCGCGCCCTTGGGCACGTCGATCTCATTGGCGATCTCTTTGAGCTTTTTGCGGTCTGGCGCGTTCGTGATCTTGCGGCTGATGCCGCCACCACGGGCGGTGTTGGGCATCAAGACGCAGTACCGGCCCGCAAGGCTGAGGTACGTGGTCAGGGCCGCGCCTTTGTTGCCGCGCTCTTCTTTGACGACCTGCACCAGCATGACCTGACGGACTTTGATGACTTCTTGGATTTTATAACGCCGTGCACGGGGTTTGCGTACGGGTCGGATTTCTTCGACATCGTCGTCATCGGCCACAGTCTCGACGGAGCTGTCCTTTTCGGCGGCGCTCGACTTGCGACGACCCCGCTTGGGCCGTTCACCTGCGGGGGCGGCCTCGGGGGTGTCTACCGGGGTAGCGTCGTCTGAAATAACCTCATCCGATGCGGCGTCTTCGTCGGGTTCAACCACGTCCATACCGGGGATCGAGGTTTCGGCCTCAACCGCTTCTGCGGCTTCGGGTGCTGGCTCTGGCTCGACGGGGGCGGCCTCAACCTCGGGTTCTGGGTCCGCGACAACGTCGCCTGCGGGCGCTTCATCAGCATCGCTGCCGCCAAAATCTTCGGGGTCTTGCGACATCACGGCGTCTTCGATGCCAGTGTCTTCGGCGATTGATGTCGGGGGCGTGTCGTCGCTGTCGGCAGCAGCCTCGGCAACAGGTGTTTCATCGGCGGTTTCAGCAGCAGGCGCTTCAGCCTCAACTTCAGCTTCCGGAGCGTCGGTAGCCTCAACCGAGACGTTTGTAGCTTCAACCGCAGCCTCGGTCACCGCGTCTACATCAGCAGCAGGCTCATCCGAGACGGTTTCTGCAGCAGGCTGTTCAGCCCCCTCTTCGGTTGCCTCGACCTGTTCTTCAACCGTATTCTCGCCGTTTTCATCCGACTTCTTGCGCGACCGCGAACGACGGGCACGCTTGGGCTTGGCGGCGGGCTTTTCTTCTTCCTCAGCCGCGGCCTCTGCATCGGCCTGTTCTTCGGCCAAGATCGCGTCACGATCCGCCTTAGGGATTTGGTAATAGTCGGGGTGGATTTCCGAAAAAGCGAGAAAACCGTGGCGATTGCCACCGTAATCCACGAACGCTGCCTGCAAAGACGGCTCAACGCGCGTCACTTTTGCGAGGTAGATGTTGCCAGCAAGCTGGCGACGGTTCATGGATTCAAAGTCGAACTCCTCAACCTTGTTTCCGTCTGCCACGACAACCCGAGTTTCCTCGGGATGGGTGGCGTCGATGAGCATTTTTTTAGCCATTGTGTCTTTCTGCAAGACACCGCAAAGGGGGGTCCCGCCCTGCCGCGCCGGACGATCGAACGGATCGATCCAACGCGCGAGGGTGGTGGGGCCGCTCGTGCGGCATCAGGTCTGGATGGGGCGATCCGGCAGCTGCGCAAGCCCAAGCGCGGCAGAGCTATCTCTGTCGGGGGGGCCTGTTGTAGTATTGCAGCGCTCTGCATCGCGGTTTGTCTCCGACACGACCCTGGCAAGGCCGGGCGTGTCCGGTTTATGGGCCCTAGCACACGTACATCGCGCGCCGGAGCAGTCGGGTTGGGCCGTTTCCGGCCCGCTATCAAGCTGTGTCGGGACTGGCGCAGTCGGGCGTCTCAGTCCTGTCACAGTGAATCTCTTGTGCCGGTTGCCGCAAAAACGCGATGGCCGACGCTTCCCTCTTAGCGCTAACTACAGGGGAAAGACAATCCAAATTCGCGTTTGATACCTAATCTCAGAGGTAGTTAGACCGGCTAAGCCCGTATTTCGCCATCTTCTCGTTGAGGGTTCGGCGTGGCAGGCTGAGTTCCTCCATCACACTCGCGATAGAACCACGGTGCCGCCGCATGGTGTTGTCGATAAGCATACGCTCGAACGCCTCGACGTATTCCTTTAGCGGCTTGCCCTCGGTGGACACCGCATGCAGCGTCGTTTCTTCGGTATCGGCCATCAAAAGCGAAGCGATGGACCCAGTGCCGCGGCGTTGTTGCAGCACCGCGCGCTCAGCCAGATTGATCAACTGGCGGACGTTGCCCGGCCACGGCGCTTGCAGCAATTGCGCCGCCTCTTGAGCCGTCACTGTCGGCGCCTCTGAGCCGTAATCATCTGAGAATTGTTCTGCGAAATGGGTAAATAGGCTCAGGATATCTTCGCCGCGCTGGCGCAGAGGCGGCAGGGCCAAGCGCATCGCCGCGAGCCTAAAGTAGAGGTCAGACCGCAGGTGTTCTTCGCAGGTTTTTGAAGGGTCGGCCCCACCTGCGATGGCGATAATCCGTGTTTCTGCCGGTGCGCCTTGGTCGTTGATAAAGGTGAGTAGACGCGCCTGCAATGCGTGGGGCAGCGCGTCGATATCTTCAAGAACCAGCGTTCCGCCCCTAGCCTCTTCAACCAAAGGCAGCCCGTCGGCGCAGGGTCCAAACAACCGTTCCTCCAGCGCGTCCTCCGCAAGGGATGCACACGAGATCAGCGAAAACGTTTTGCCCTGACGCGGCCCAACAGCATGAAGCGCATGGGCGACCAGCGTTTTGCCAGTACCGGTTTCACCGTCGATCAAAACATGACCATCCGCCTGCCCCAGATCGAGGATATCCTCACGCAGTCGCTCCATCGCAGGTGATGATCCGATCAGCTTGCGCATCAGAACCGTGCCATCCGACAATTCCTTACGGAGCGCTCGATTATCAAGCGTTAGACGGCGCGCATTTGAAGCCCGCTTGGCAAGGTCCGACATGCGATCCGGGTTGAACGGCTTTTCCAGAAAATCATAGGCGCCCATGCGCATCGCCTCGACCGCCATAGGCACATCGCCGTGTCCGGTAATCATGATCACCGGAAGACTGGAATCCATCCCCATCAATCGCTTAAGGAACGCCATACCGTCCATACCCGGCATCTTGATGTCCGAAATCACAATGCCGGGAAAATCTGAACCCAATCCCTTGAGCGCGTCTTCGGCGCTGGAATAGGTTTCGGTTTCATACCCGGACAGAGCCAGCCATTGGCTGATGCTCTGGCGCATGTCTTGTTCGTCGTCGACAATCGCAATTCGTGCGGCGTGTCCCATAATGTGTTCCTTACTCAGCCGTTACTCGGCGGCTTCAACGTCGCGACTTTCTAGCATCGGCAAGACGATTTCAAACACAGCGCCCCCATCGACCCCATTGCGGGCGGAAAGCCGCCCGCCAAGGTCGTTGATGATCCCAGATGAGATCGCAAGCCCCAGCCCAACACCGTCTCCCGGCTTTTTCGTTGTATAAAATGGCTCAAATAATGTTTCGAGGTTTTCAATGCCGGGCCCCGTATCCCGCACAGCCAAAACGGCGCTGTCCCCCATCGTCAGAAGGATATCCAGCTCCCGCGTGTCCGAACCTTTCATCGCATCAAGCGCATTGCGCACAAGGTTGATGATCACCTGCTCCAACCGTAATCGATCCGCCATGATCATCACCGGACGCTCTGGCGTGGTGCGGCTTAGCACGACGCGGTGCGCTTTGATCTGCGGCTCCATCATGGTCAGCGCGCCCGAAATTGCGGCGCGTACATCCACAGGTTCAAACGCCTCGCCGCCCTTGCGAGCATAGCTTTTCAGCTGCCGAGTGATCGCGCCCATCCGCTCAATCAAATCATCGATCCGCTGGAAGCTCGACATCGCCTCTTCGGGGCGCTTGCGTTGCAGCAGCAGCTTGGCCCCTGCAAGGTAGGTTTTCATCGCCGCGAGGGGTTGGTTCAGTTCATGACTGACAGCAGCAGACATTTCGCCAAGCGCCGCAAGCTTGGACGACTGCGCAAGGCTCTGCTCCGCCTCTTTCAGGGTTTCTTGGACCTTCTTACGCTCCGCGATCTCGCGGCTCAGGCGGTCGTTTAGGCGCCGCAACTCTGCGCTTTCGCGCTGGAACAGCAATGACCGGAACTGCGCCCGGCGGCTCAGCATGTAGAATGTGCCCGCCAGCAACAGCGCGAAGGCCATGATCTGCAACGCCAGCACCGCATTCACCCGCTCGCGCACAGAATCGTAGGTCGTGAAAGTCGTCAAACGCCAGCCACGAAACGGGATGCGTGCACCCAACTCCATGATGGCGTCACCTGAGAAATAGGCCCGGTCCACATAAGGGGCCCAACGTGCAGTGGCCTCAAACGCGCGGGCAATCGCGGAGGGCGCTGAGATTTCCTCAAGCGCGAGCTCAGTGGACAAACCCCGCCAACGCGGCTCGGTCGAGAGGATCACAGTACCTTCGGAATTGGTGACCACAACCGCCTCTGAGGCGCCGCGCCAGCGGGTCTCAAACTTGGCCAGATCAACCTTGACTTGGATCACCCCAAGAGGCGCATTCGCATCACGGATTTGGCGTGAGAAGCTGAACTCATACCCACCACTTTCGAGCGGCGTGATCGTGAACACCGTGCCGTCGGATCGCAGCGCCTCAACCATGTAGGGCTGGTTGCGGTGGACCGTGCCCAGTTGTTCACGGATAGAGGACGCAACCGCGCGACCATCCATGTCGAGCATCAAGATAGAGGCGGCCCCGATCTCATCCACATAGGAAATCAGCCGCTGCGAGGTGTTGGTGTAGTCCTGCGTATTGAGCGCCGAAATCATGGTCGGGTCGCGCGACAACAATAATGGCACAACCGTGTGGCGCTGCAATTCCGACAGGATCGCCCCGGTATAAAGCGCTTGGCGCACCTCGGTGCGTTGCTTGGTCGTTTCCGTAAATCGCTGCGTCAGAACTTGGTTTGAAACCCACACCACGATGGCCGCCAACATCACGACACCCACGATCAATGCGCGTTGCGAGGCGGGCAGACGCGGCTTGGGGCCGGTGGATTGTGCAGCATCAGGGGGTGGGAGCGCGCTCATACCCTAAGGTACCTTGCGGCCGTCCAAGGCTCAAGCGTCGCGCGCATCACGCGCGACTTTGCGCTGATCGTGTGGCAGCCCTGCCAAGCCTTAGGCGCTGACGAGCGCCCCTGCGAGGCCTGTGAACATCGCCGCACCATCAGTGCCGCCATGCACGGCCTCTGCGCGCCGCTCGGGGTGAGGCATCATGCCCAAAACGCGGCGGTTCGCGCTCAGGATACCTGCGATATCCGCATCGGACCCATTGGGGTTGTCGCCGTAGGTAAAGGCGATCCGATCTTCGGTCTTGAGCATCGCAAGCGTATCCACATCCGCCGTGTAATTGCCATCATGGTGCGCGATCGGAATGTCGATCGTGTCACCCTGCGCATAGCCGCTGGTAAATGCACTATCGGCAGTCTCAACCACCAACGGCACGGTTTTGCAGATGTATTTCAGGCCTGCGTTCCGCAGAAGTGCGCCGGGCAACAGCCCCGTTTCCGCAAGGATTTGGAACCCGTTACAGACACCCATCACGTAGCCCCCTGCCTCAGCATGAGCCTTAAGCGCGGTTGCAATGGGTGACTGGGCCGCAATCGCCCCACACCGCAGGTAATCCCCGTAGGAAAAGCCACCGGGCACACCCACAACATCCACCTTCGGAAGCGCGGTTTCTTTGTGCCACACCATCTCAACATCAAAACCTGCACCCCGCAGGGCAACGGCAAGATCCCGGTCGCAGTTTGAGCCAGGGAAAACGAGGACGGCGGCTTTCATGGGCGGGTTCCTTTAGGCGGTGAAATCAGTAATCACGGCCACGCCCGGAGACGTGGGGCCGTTAAACGCAGCAAGTTCACGCGACGTTTCGGACAAGCCGATTTCACGCGCGATGAGTGGGGACATATCGACAGCCCCACGAGTGATCAGATCCAGCAAAGACGGATACCGCCAGCTGGGCATCCCGCGCGATGCATAGACCGCGAGGTTGCCTTGGTAGATGGCAGCCATGTTGACCTCCATCTTTGCGGTATGGCCGGTGGGCAGGCCCAGTTGGATGTGCCGGCCCAAGGGCGCCAGACATTCGAGCGAGCTGTTAACAGTCGCCGGGATGCCAAGTGCCTCCATCGAGACTTGTGCACCCCCGCCCGTAAGCTCTTTGATCCGCGCGCCGACGTCCCCGTCACGGGCGTCAATGACATGCTCCGCCCCAAGGGATTTGGCGTGGTCAAGCTTTTCGGGGACGACATCAACGCAAATGACCCGCGCGCCCAGCGCTTGACCAAGGATCAAGGCCGACAGCCCGACCCCGCCAGTGCCATGCACCGCGAGCCATTCGCCGGTTTGCAGCCCTGCGCGCCCGGTCAAGCCGTGCCAAGCCGTCGTCACGCGACAGCCAAGCCCAGCGGCAACCGTGGCCGACAGCCCTTCGGGCAGCAGCGACAGGTTGTGATCGAACGGAACCGCAACGTATTCGGCAAACGCGCCCGGCTCAACAAAGCCCGGCAAGCGTTGGTTGGGGCAAGTGTTTTGCGCGCCCGATTGGCACGAAGGGCATGAGCCGCACGCTAGAATGAAGGGGGCTACAACCATGTCGCCAACTTTGTGCCGTGCGCGAGGGCCCGCTTCGATCACTTCGCCGCAGTATTCGTGGCCGCCGATTTGGCCCGGTTTGACGCGGGGGTGTTCGCCCACCCAGCCATGCCAGTCAGACCGGCACACACCGCAGGCTTCAACCTTTAGCACCACACCGTCATCGGGACAGGCAGGGTCTGCCACAGTCTCGATCGACAACGGGGCGTTGTATTCCCTCAATACCGCTGCGCGCATGTCTTCCCTCCCGATACGCTCAGATACGGTCGGGACGCAGCGCGCCCCGGACCAAACCTTAGGCCAGCTCTACGCTGTAGCTTTCGATGACCGTATTGGCCAAAAGCTTTTCGCACATGTCGTTGATGTCCGCCTCAGAGGTGCCATCCGCCAGGTCAAGTTCGATCAACTTGCCTTGACGCACGCCCTCAACACCCGCGAAGCCGAGATTGCCCAGCGCCGAACGCACTGCCTCTCCCTGCGGGTCCAGAACACCGTTTTTCAACATAACAGTTACGCGGGCTTTCATTCGGCCACTCCTTAATTGATGAGCGTAGGCTTGCTGGGCGCAGGCGCATTGGTGGGCAGCACGCCCAA
>NZ_CEZFMW010000106.1:0-12635 GCF_982993085.1 Thalassobacter sp.
TTCGGCGAGGCGCATTTCCGCGAGAACCTGCGCTATATCGAGGACGCGCTTGGCAAGGACATCCGCAAATACTTCACCAAGGATTTCTATGCCGACCACGTGAAGCGCTACAAGAAACGCCCGATCTACTGGATGGTCTCCAGCCCCAAGGGGACGTTCAACGCGCTGATCTACATGCACCGGTATCGCGGCGACACGGTGTCGGTCATCCTCAACGACTACCTGCGCGAGTTCATCAGCAAGCTGCAGGCCGAGCGCGGGCGGCTTGAAAAACTGTCCGACGACCCGAGCGCCAGCCAGGGCCAGCGCACCAAGGCGCTGAAGGATATGGGCGTGATCGCCAAACAAATCGACGAGCTGAACGAATGGGAGCGCGATGTCGTCTTCCCCCTGGCTCAGACCAAGATCGAGATCGACCTCGATGACGGTGTGAAGGCGAACTATCCAAAATTTGGCACCGCCCTGAAAAAGATTGTCGGAGTAAGCTGATGACGGATCGGATCACCGCCAGCCTGGAACGGCTTTTTGATGAGCATCGCATCGTCTTTTGGTATGACGCAGCGCGCGACATGCGGGGAGAGTTCGATGCGCTCGATCTGGCTGGTGTGACGAAGGTGGAAATCGCCAACAACCAGTTTGGACTGAAGCATCGGATGATGCGGCAGGAGCCAAAGGCGAAGTTTCTGGTGTTCCATGATGGGCCAGAGCCGGGGAATGCGGCGAACTGGCTGCTGGACCTGCAATTGGCAACGGCGGTGTTCAAGGCGGATCAGGCTGGTATCTGGCTGGGTGAGCTGAGCCTGCCGCCTCAGTTCGAAAGCGTTGTGCGCAATCACATGGAGTTTTACCGCTCCAAAGCGCGTGTGGCCGACCTGAAGCGCCTTTTGCATGCTGCAGACACACAGTCCCAGGTGCGGCTGCGCATGCTGGCCGTCTGCGCTGGCGCCGAAGGTGGGCTTGATACTGTGGTCGAGACGCTGTTGGGTGAGCTGGCTGAGGGTCGCGATGATGCAATGCGGCTGATCGAGCGGTCTGGCCTGACCGAGGTGTTCTGGAAGCAGGTTGGGAATGCCTATTGCTATCAGCCGGACCAGCCCGATCTTGAAGACTTCGCGATCGCGCTCTTCCAGTCGGCGTACCTGCGGGCGCTCGGCGAAGATGGTAAGCTGAACGCCGAGGCGCTTCTGGTTTTCCGGCGCTGGAAGAACAACCGCCACTGGGAAGAGGCGTTCGAGACCTTGGCCGCGCGGTATCAGGGCTTGCTGAAGATCCCGGAAGATTTGTCCAAGCGCGATTTCCGTGCGGTCATGGCCGTTGACCATTTCGAGGAAATTGACCGACACATCATCCGGCAGCTCGTGCACGCGATGTCCACCCAGACCGTCAGCGCTTCTGAGGTGCTGAAATGGGTGCGCGAGCGCCGCCAGAGCCATTGGTATGGCTCCTATGAGGACATCTATCAGGCGATCGGCTTTGCGACGGAATTTCAGCAGGCGCTCGCCGAGGCCAATCTGGGGATGACGAGCCCTGCCGAAGGGGTGAAGCGGTACGTCAGCAGCTGGTACAAGCTCGACCAGCTCTACCGCAAATTCATCTACCACATGCAGCGCAGCGGTCATGCCTCGCTGCTCTCGGAACTCTACGAGGCGGTTGAGAACCGATACACGAATAGCTTTCTGTTGAAGCTGAATGACGCCTGGCAGGATCAGGTTGCCGGACTGAGCGATTGGACAATCCCCGGCTACGCACGCCAGAGCGCCTTCTACGTCGAGCAAGCAGCAGAGTTCCGCCGTCGAGACCAAAAAGTCGTGGTCATTATCTCGGATGCCCTGCGTTTTGAGGTGGCCGAAGAATGCTTGCGCCGCATTCGGGCACTGAACCGGTTTGATGCAGAGCTGAAGCCCATGATCAGTGCGCTACCCAGCTATACACAGCTCGGGATGGCGGCACTGTTGCCAAACCGGGAATTGTCTTTTGCGCCTGATGGCAGCGGATCTGTTCTTTCGGGTGGCGAAAGCACCCAAGGGCTCGCCGCGCGCGAAAAGCTCCTGGCAACAGGACGTGCAGGCGACCGCGCGAAGGCTCTGTCCGCACGCGATGTGCTCGATATGCGGGTCGATGAGGGCAAAGAGCTCTTCCGCGACAACGACGTGGTCTACATCTATCACAACCTGATCGATGCGATTAGCGATAAGCTGCAGACTGAAGATCAGCTGCCCAAGGCGGCAGAAGACGCGATCGAAGAGCTGACCAAGCTGGTTCGCAAGCTGACTTCGGCGAATTTTTCGAACATCCTGATCACGGCAGATCACGGATTCCTTTACCAGCACCGATCGCTTGATGAGAGCGACTTCGCTGTTGCTGATCCCAAGGGCGAAGAAATCCTGCTGCGCAATCGCCGCTTCGTTATCGGTCGTGGCCTCGAAGAAACCGCGGGCATGAAGAAGTTCAGCTCAGCCAATCTTGGCTTGGCGGGTGACCTCGATGTCCTGATCCCGAACTCGATCAACCGCCTGCGCGTCAAAGGGGCAGGGAGCCGGTTTGTCCATGGCGGTGCGTCGCTGCAGGAAATCGTGGTCCCGGTTATTCGCGTCGGGAAACAGCGCGAGGCGGATGTGAACCAGGTTGAGGTGCAGATCATCGTATCTGGCCGCAGCCAGATCACGTCTGGGCAAACGGCTGTTATCTTCTACCAAGCGCAACCGGTCTCTGAGAAGATGCAGGCGCGCGAGCTGGTTGCGGGTATCTATGCAGCCGACGATACACTGATTTCAGACGAGCATGTCCTGCAGTTCGATTTCACCTCGGACAACGCGCGTGAGCGCGAAATGCCCCGGAAGTTCCTGCTGTCGCGTGAGGCGGACAAATTCAACAACCAAGACGTATTCCTGAAATTGCGGGAGCGGGTCGGCAAGACCAGCCACTATCAGGACTACACAAGCCATCGCTTCCAGTTGAAACGTGGCATTACAACAGATTTTGACTTTTGAGGAGCGGGCCCATGAGTGATCTCGACGCCAGGATCAATGAACATTTCGCGGGCTTTGTCGTGCGCAAGGACCTGGTCAAGGCGGTCAAGGGCAACGCGATCGTTCCGACCTATGTGCTCGAGTATCTCTTGGGGCAGTACTGCGCCACCGACGACGAGGCGTCGATCGCGACCGGCATCGAGACTGTCAAAGAAATACTGCGCAAGCATTATGTCCACCGCAGCGAAGCGGGGCTCATCCAGTCAACGATCAAGGAAAAGGGGCGCTACAAGGTCATCGACCAGATCAGCGTGTCGTTGAACGAGAAGACCGACAGCTACGAGGCGACCTTCGACAACCTCGGTATCAAGAAGGTTGCGGTCGACAGCGGCACGATCAAGGCGCACCCAAAGCTGCTGGTGACGGGTGTCTGGTGCATCGCCGATGTTCAATACGAGTTCTCGGAGGATGCACGTATTTCGCCGTGGATCCTCGAGACCATCAAGCCCATCCAGATCGCCAAGGTCGACTATGAGGGCTACCGTGAGGCGCGGGGCAGCTTCAACACTGACGATTGGATCGATCTTCTGATGCAAAGCATCGGGTTCAACCCGGAGGCCTTTGGGCGACGGGCGAAGCTCTTGCAGTTGATGCGCCTGATTCCCTTCGTGGAACGCAACTACAACATCATTGAGCTTGGGCCCAAAGGGACCGGTAAATCGCACATCTATTCAGAGTTTTCGCCACACGGTCAGCTGATCTCAGGTGGCGAGGTGACGATCCCGAAGCTCTTTGTGAACAACTCGAACGGCCGCATTGGCCTTGTCGGCTATTGGGATGTCGTGGCCTTTGATGAATTCGCTGGTCGAGAAAAGACAGCGAACAAGGCGCTGGTCGACATCATGAAAAACTATATGGCCAACAAAACCTTCTCTCGGGGTGTGAACCCGATGGGGGCCGAGGCTAGCTTCGCGTTTGTCGGCAACACCGACCACAATGTGCCTTTCATGCTGAAAAACAGCGACCTCTTTGAGGCCCTACCGCCGCAGTTCCATGACTCGGCCTTCATCGATCGTCTGCATGCCTATCTGCCTGGCTGGGAAATCGACGTGATCCGTGGTGAGATGTTCACAAGCGGGTATGGTTTTATTGTAGATTATCTCGCTGAAATGTTGCGCCATCTGCGTCAGGAAGATTTCTCCAACCGGCCGGATCAGCATTTCAAGATCAGCGAGAAGATTTCAACGCGTGATAGGGATGCGATCTACAAGACGATGTCGGGCCTGCTGAAACTGATCTTCCCGAATGGTGGCGAAACGGCCGAGGATGTCGAAGAACTGCTGCGCCTAGCCATGGAGAGCCGCAAGCGGGTCAAAGACCAACTAGCCCGCATCGACAGTACCTATCCCGAGGTCGATTTTCACTACCTTGGCACGGACGGGACCAAGCGCCGTGTGACCACGGTCGAGGAGGAAGAATACCCGCAGTTCTATCACCTCAAGCCTGCGCTGGATCCCAAGGAGCAGGAACAGTCAGAGACGTCAGTTGGTACTGGTGAGCCCACATCTGCCGGTGACGAAGGGGCATCGACATCAGGGCGCGCTTCGGAGGCTGGGCGCCCTGCCAAAGCTGAGGCTAAGCCCGTTCTCGAAGAAGGCCACCATGTCTTCACAGAGGATCGCAAGGGGATCAGCTACGATCGGCTCTTCGGTCCTTACATTGAGGGCGCGTCAAAGATCGTCGTGACAGACCCCTACGTCCGATATTTCTACCAAATCCGAAACATGATGGAATTCGTCGAAATGGTAATTCGGCGGAAATCGCCAGAGGATCAGGTCAGCGTTCATCTCGTGACTGGGCCGGATGATGGTAACGTTAGCAAACAACGCGAGCTGTTGGATTCAATCTTGGACGCCTGTGTCGGTTCTGGTGTTGAGTTTACTTGGGCTTTTGATGGTACGGGTACAGCGCATGCGCGCGACATCGTCACCGATACTGGGTGGAAGATCGTGCTTGATCGCGGCCTCGATATTTTTCAGGCACCTATCAAAAAGGACGGGTTTTCGCTCAGTGATCGGTTGCAGGAGCACCGCATCATCAAGGGCTTTTATGTGACCTACGTTCGTAGTGAGCAGGAGTAAGTCGCATGTTTCGCATTGATAAAGGTGACAACTCGATCAAGCCGCTCAGGGCACGCAGCTTTTCTGAGTTGGGTTTCAAAGAGCGTCAGCACCTACAGGAATGGATAGCCAAGTATCCATCCTGTCTTGGTGAGGACCTGTTGATCATCCAGAAAGAGTTTGCAGGCTTTTCCGACACGCAGGAACGTCTGGATCTTCTTGCTTTGGACAAGAAGGGTCGCTTGGTTATTATCGAAAACAAGCTCGACGACACCGGAAAAGACGTCACCTGGCAGGCCATGAAATACGCCTCCTACTGCGCGAGCCTGAAAACAGAAAGCATCTGCGGTATCTATCAGGATCATCTCACCAAGACAGGACAGCCTGGGGTGGCCAGTGAACTGATTGCTGATTTTCTGGAAGTAGCCGACTTGTCAGAGGTCACGCTCAATCGCGGTGTATCGCAGCGGATCATGCTGATCGCCGCGAACTTCCGCAAAGAGGTGACCTCGACTGTGCTGTGGCTGATGAACTTCAAGCTGCAGGTTCAGTGCTTCAAGGTCACGCCTTGGTCAATGGCAGACGATCTTTTCCTAAACGTTGAGCAAATCATCCCTGTGAAGGATACACAGGACTTTGTGATTGGTTTGGCAGACAAGGCTCAAGAAGAAGAGCAGGCTTCGTCTGCGGAAGCTGCTCGGCACGCAATTCGCCGTGAGTTTTGGGCGGAATTAATTCAAGCAATGCAAAGCAAGTCGAAACTGTACGATAATATTTCAGCGGGTTACCGAACTTGGATTGGTGCAGGTTCTGGCATGCGAGGTGTTGGGTTTAAGTTTGCTGCGTCAGGCAAGTATGGACGCGCGGAAATATACATTGATCGGGGTGAACAGACTGAAAACAAGTATGTCTTTGATCAGCTTTTGGCTCAACGCAAAGCTATTGAGGCTGTGTTCGGCGGAACGATGGAGTGGGAGCGCCTGGATCATCGTCGCGCTTGTCGGATCAAGTGTGAGACAGAAGCTGATATGTTTGACCGCGAGGACTGGCCACGCATGATAGAGTTCATGACAGACGCTATGGTCCGCATGGAAAATGCTTTTGGGGACACAATACAAAAATTAAATGTGGATATTCGATCGCAAACGTTTGAGCCGACGCATGGCGAGGACGATTTGTGATTGGCCTTGGCAAAAAAGATGAAGATGGCAAGCAAGTGCGTATTGAACATCGAGGCAAATACACGCGAGCCTCTCGGACAGGTGGTGTTGCAGTCCGCGCTGAGAAGAAGATTGGCTCCGTCAACGTTACGGCCAACTCTTCAAAGGGGGTGCGGGCGTCTACACGAATTGCAAATGGCACGCGTGTCGCACTGCAAAATGGGCGGGTCCAGCTCATCGGCCGTTGGCGTGCAGGTCCCTTCGGCTTCAATCTGTCTAAGACCGGCGTTAGCGCTTCTATCAAAAATAAGGCGGGCACATTTAATTTTTTGAAGCCGCAATACTCATCTTTTAAGCTTGCGGGGGTCCAGTTACGCGGCAAAAAAGCGGCTCAGCTACAGGTAATTTACATGCTGATTATGGCAGCTGTTTTTTTGGTTGCCGTGATAGCGAGGGCCTCCGTGTTTATGCTTTGGCTTGCAATCTTGCCTGTCCTAGTCTTTTGGGACATCCTTGTTGGCCTTGTGCTGGGACTGCGCTTGCAATAGTGGCCTATGCTCCCCAGGTCGCCGCCCAAGATTGTATCAATCTGATCGCTTGATCTCTATGACCACCATCCCCGTCAAATGCCAGACGGCAGCCATCATGATCCCCATATTGAAGGCAAACTCGTTGGCGCAGCTCTGCTTGAAGAACTCCCCCTCGAGGAACATGCAGGAGCCTTTGCAAAGCTGCACGACCGGGCATTTTATGCATTCCTCGCGAAAGGCAAAATGCGTCGCGGTATTGAGCGCGATATCTTCAAAAGCCTCAACATGACCGATCTTGTGCTCGCCCTTTGCCCCGGTGTTTTGACAGGTCATGACGTTGCCGCGGAGATCGACGGCGATGGTATCTTCTCGGTCCATCCCGCACTTTTGCCCTAACGCCTCAATGGGCCTTTGCCGCTGGATCGAGGCGTAGAACTCATCAATGCGCTCGCCGAGACCAAAGGCGTTCGGATCCTCGACCAGCGCCTCAAATATTGACCGTGTGAGGCTGTTTAGCTCTGCAGGTGCAAACCGTCCTGTGCCTAAAGCGGTCGCGGCATCATAGACATTCACAACGCCTTCGAGGCCGACGTGGATGTCCGGCCCAATCCGATCCGCAAACCAAGCCTTCAGCGCCTTTAGATCATGATGTTCTTGCGTCAGCACCGCGTTGAACCCGACCTTATCTGCACGCTCCGCCAGCAGGATTTCGATCCATTGACGCTTTTCCGGATCATCAAGCGGATCCGGCCCACGTAAATGCTGTCCCGGCCCGTCGTGGCTGATGGTGATCGCAATGTCGTGCGCAGCAATGAAGTCCAGCTTTTCGCGATTGAGTAGCGATCCGTTGGTGATTATCGAGAAGCGCACTCCGGGAAAACGCTTCTTCAGCGCTGGCACCAATCGCTTGATTTTCGCCCAGTACAGAAACGGCTCACCGCCCCAGATTTCAATTTGCTCTGGGGCTTGCGTGATCCAGCCGTCGAGCTGGGTTAAGAAGTGTTCCACATCGGCCAGCTTTGAGACCGTCGCATCCTCAATCTGGAAGGCCTGACTGCAATAGCTGCAGCTATAGTTGCACGACAGCCCCAGCTGGATTTTTAGCACACGCGGGGCGCGGGACTTGCCAATTGGGCGATCCTTGGCCACTCGCAGCACTGGCTCAAATTCACCGGGCTCTACGGGCAAAGCCAAGCCCTCACATTCCGAAGTGTGGGGATTGTAGCGCAGGGTATGTCGAGCACCGTCACGGGCCTCGAGGGTGAGATCAAACCACATCAGTCAAAAAGCCTTTCTTCAAGAGCGTCGGGCAGGGTGACGCGGAAGTTCGCGACGACCTGCACATGGGGCGTATCCCCCTCAAAGGGGTGCTGGTTGTGAGGAATATGCGCAGGAAAAAACACCGACAGCCCGGGGCGTGGGTTGACGGAGTATCCATGCCGCGCCTCATAGGGCAGGCGGCCCTCATCGAAGTAGCGCGACGGATCCTCAATCACAAAGCGCGGGGTGCCCACAGAGTTCACTGGCAGCTCCGCACCACCTCCCGTCAGAAAGTGTACGCAGGTGAGATCGCCCTCGCGGTTGTCCTTATGGGTGGAGATGAAGCCGCCGGGGGCGATGACCAAGGCGCGGTTTTCGCAGTGGTCAGGGTCTAGGTAGGAAGACCAAGGCCCTAACACGTCCCGCGCGCAGGCAAAGAGATGAGATTTTAGGGCCTGACCCGCGGCGCTGCGCTCCAATATCCCGCGTACCCGCCGCTTGGACGCGCTGAGCGCATGCCCGTTCTTTAGATCCCCCACTGCTGCTATCGCCTCATCCGCCAGTTGGCGGTTCACTTCCCAATCCACGGGTGTCTCAAAAAATATGACCCGCGTGGGCCAGAGCTCAGAGCTGGTCTTGCGCACCTCCATGTTCAGCACCGGCAATTGCAGTTACAATTGTAGAAGTTGCGGTTGGCAGTGATCGAGACCACACCACTGGTTCCGCCACCCGATAGGCTGTTCACATAACAGTTCGCGGTGCAGTTACAGTTCCCACCTCCGTTGCTGCCAACACCCCTAATACCACCAATGGGATTGCCGTTGCCCACCGCCACAGAGGTAATATCGCCCGCCCCAATGGCGGGTTTGTTTTTGATGCGAGACCAATCCACTTGACCGCTGTCATCAATGACGATGATGGTTCCAACCTTATAGGCCATGGGGGCCTCCTTGCGTTTGATGAGCCATGATCTCGGCGAGCCCTGCCTTGCAGTGGGAATTAGGCAAGTTAATCGAGCACAGCACAGGAATGCACATGCGCTCTTCGCCTTCAAAATAGGTGCTGTCATGGGGCACATGGCCCTCGAAGACGATCATAGAGCCTGTGCGCGGCTCGACTGCGTACCAGCCGCCGACATAGGCGTCGGGGTTGTTGCAGGGCCAGAGCCGCTTGCCGACGTTTGCGGGATCGTAGAAGCGTACCGCCCCGCGATGCAGGGACGTGTCAGGGCAGTCAGCGTCCAGCTTGACCCTCGGATAATAGGTGCAGACGATATCCGTCTGGATATGCGTGTGGGTGTTGATCCCGACGTTTTCTTTTTCGGCCCGGCGCTGCCAAAAGGTGTCAGACATCATGGAGATATCTCCGGTGTGCTCGTAGCCATAGGCGAGTTGCAGGTACTCTCTCACCGCCGCCGCCACCATCTCCGCCAGCGCAGCGATCGCCGGGTCCTGCCGATCCATTAGGAAGTTATGGCGCAGATGCCCGAGGTGGTTGGTTTGGTCGCCAACGTTGCGACCGTCGTCCGCGTCATTGATGCGGTTGGCCACCGCGTCCTCGGCCGCCAGTGCGTACAGCCTGTCGTTGAAGCCCTTGGGCATGTCCCAGTGTTTGTGCATCACGAAGGCCGGGTAGATCATCTGGAGCTCGGTTGTGGTTTCGATGTGCATCAAACGACCTCCAAGATGATCTTGCCGATGGCGGTGTAGTGCTCAGTGTTAAGCTTAACCGCGATCTGGTCGCCTGCGCTGAGGCCAAGTGCCTCGACAGTAAAACGCCCTTGGCCCTGAGCGTTGGTCGTTAGGCGCCGCTTCGGCAGATAGCCGGCGTCGCTCTCGAGTTTGAGTGTCAGCTCATGGGAGCAAGGCGCGCCGTCTCGGTTCCAGCGCAGGGTAATGGGCACTTCAGCCCGACCACCGGCCGGAAGTGTAAGAAGGGCCTCACTTGACGCATCTGCGTGGAAGTAGAACTGCTTGAACCAGATCCCGTCGTTTGGGATCGACGCATCGTCAATGCGCCCAGCGACCGAGGTCCCGTTGAGCAGGATGGGGTCTTGGTCGCAGAGCAACTCAACTCGAGCCCCAGACAATAGCCCAGCGATGGGCATGAAGATCACAAGGGCGTTTGACGCCTGCGTGCGCGCCCGGTGCCGGAAGGAATAGTCCACCTTCTCGCGCGCCGACTGCGCAAAGCGGTTGCGCCAGGGCAGGGGGAAGCCACTGTTGTCGGTCATGATATCGATCAGGGCGTAGTCGGTCAGCTCATCGTGCCCGACCATGCCGTCGAGGAAGATGTAGGAACGACCCTTGTAGATGGCGCCATGTGGGCATCCGGGCAGGTCAGGCACAAAGATGCCGTTGCCCTCGAGATCGACAAAGCCGGCCTTATTGGAGTTCTCCTGCGGCTCCTCGAGGGCTTCCTTCAAGTCTTGCCAAGCAAGCGCGCCAATATAGTCAGGCGCGATTTGACCCTCTTGGCATGGCTCAAAAACACAGATGCCGGCGTAGGTCTCCTGAACATCGACAGCGTAATGAAGGCGCGCAGTGGTATTGTAGATCACGTGCAATCCTGTCTCGATCACGGTGAGGTTCCTTTCAGCTGCTCGACCTCGACTGAGAGGTCTTTGATGGCCTCGACGAGAAGCCCGACGAGGTTGCCGTAAGCCAGTCGCAAAATGCCTTCGGTCTCAACCACAGCCTCCGGTGCGACGGCCTGCACTTGCTGCGCGATTAAACCCATCTGTCGAGCATCAGAGCCCGCCATGGTGAAGGTGACCCCGTTGATCGCCTGGACTTTGACTAAGGCATCCCTGATGACCGCCACGTCCGACTTCAGCCGGGCGTCTGATGAGGAGACAAAATTCGGCGCGGTGACGGTCCCACTGAACGTCGCCTCAGAAAGCCGTGCAAAGGCGCTGGCGTGACTGCCGTCTAAGAGATCGGCATCGATGCCCGAACCGGAGCCATCCACGGATTTGAGCTTGTCGCGCACTTGCGCGGCGGTGTCGGGTGAGCCGTTAGCCCCGGCGGGCCCTTGAGGTCCGACCGGGCCAGTCGCTCCTGTTGGTCCTGTAAGCCCTCGCGCGCCTGTTGGTCCGGCTGGACCAGTTGCGCCTTCAGGACCCCTTGGACCTGTGGCACCGGTGTTGCCCTTCGGACCAGTAGACCCTGTCGCGCCCTTGAGGTTCACATACCCACCCCAGGTCGACCCGGTGTAGAACCGCAGACTTGTCCCAGACCATTGATGCGCGGGTGTTGGGCCGGTTGCGCCTTGCGGCCCGGTGGCACCGGTGTTTCCTTTTGAACCCGTAGGCCCTGTTGGACCTGCAGGCCCCTGCGGTCCGGTCGGTCCAGTATCCCCCTGGGGCCCTGTTGTGCCAGTCGCCCCCGTATTTCCCTTGGGACCTATCGGCCCGCGCCCCCCCACGGGCCCCGCCGGTCCTTGCGGCCCTGTCTGCCCCAATTCCACCACACTTTCGGAACCAGCGATACGCTTTAGGAACAGTTTGCCGTCGGTGACATTCATCGCCAGCTCACCGGGGGCCAGTTGAGAGGTACTTGGCACCCGGCCGGCGACAGTGGTGCGTTTCACAAGCAATGTGTTTGTCATGGCCTAGAACGTGCCCCCATCAAGTGCGATCCCGTTGATCGAGCCACCAGTGATGGCGACACTGCTGGAAGCCTGCGTTGCCATGGACCCCAGCCCAAGGTTTGAGCGCGCAGCCCCCTTGTTCGGCAGATCCGACAGGTTTGAGGCTGCCGCCAGTTTGCCCGCCAGCGCATTGGTGACTGAGCTTGCAAAATTCGGATCATCGCCGAGGGCTGCGGCTAATTCATTGAGCGTGTTCATCGCACCGGGGGCGGCATCAATCAGCGCAGCAATCGCTGCGGCCACAAATCCCGTGGTCGCAATTTGCGTCGTATTCGTCCCAGTAGAGGCGGTCGGCGCCGTCGGCGTTCCCGCAAAAGCTGGAGATGTTAATGCAGACTTACCGTTGAGCGCGCTCTGCAGCCCCGTAATCTGTCCAATTGCATGACTGTGGCTTGAGGGCGCAAAGCTCGTCGGCTTGCCGGTAATCCCGGACCAAGGTGCCGCATCCGCCACTTCCGCCGCATCCACCTTACCATCACTATCGCTGTCATAGGTAGAGCGGGCCATGTCGCCGGCCCCAAAGCCGACAATGGCATCATTCACAAAGGCTGTGGTTGCAATCTGTGTCGAGTTTGTGCCGGCCACAGGGGTTGGTGCTGTGGGAGAGCCGCTAAACCCAGGTGAAGCCAAAGGCGCTTTGACGGAGAGTAAAGCATCCACCTGGGACTTGCGTACGAGATCCGTTCCACCGCTCGCGTCTTGGCTCGACTTTGGCACCAAAGAGAAGGTCTTGGTTCCACCAACTGTCTGGGTGCCCACGCGGGCGACAAACCCGCCAGAGCCTGCCATGGACACAATGGAGGTCGCATTGCCTGCGCCATCATCGCCTTTTCCGACATAGAGCGTGTCATCGACTTCGTTGTGGGCGAGCTCGCCGGATTTCAGAGTGGCAGGCGCGCCGGCGACGCCAGAGACGCGGCGCTTGAGTTGAATGGTATTGGCCAT
>NZ_CEZFMW010000107.1:0-12634 GCF_982993085.1 Thalassobacter sp.
ATCACTCCTCTTCGAACGGATCCCATTCGTCGGGCACCTCCGGCAAAGCATCGGCAAGGGCCTGTGCGGCCAACGCCTCTGGTGTTCGAATTTCAAGGATTTTGGCCGTTGGAAATAGATCAAAAACGGCGGCCATCATAGGGTGGGCTTTGGCCTCTGCCTCAAGGGCGGCGGCCTCTGCATCGCGGTCTTCGGCAATGGTTTTGCCGCCCCCTGCGTTTACGACCGAAATCGCCCAACGTTGCCCAGTCCAGCCCTGTAGCCGGGACGAAAGTCGAGCGGCAAGGTCGGCTGGAGCTTCGGGCGTGGGCTCGAATTCAATGCGGCCGGGGGCATAATTGGCCAGCCGCAGGTAGCTTTCGATTTCCACCAATAGCTTAACATCGCGGTGCTGACGGACCAATTCCACCACTTGGCTAAACTGATTGTACCGCTCCAGCCCGGGGGTGGGGGCTGCGGCAGGTGCGGCTTGGGCTCCCGAGCCAGACACCATATTCGTGACGCTATTCATCGGGCCGCGCGGTCCGCCGCCTTGTGGGCTGGGGGCACGGGTTGAGGGGGCCTGGCCTGTGGGCGGGTCTTTTTGCAGCTTGCGGATCAAGTCATCGGGCGATGGCAGGTCGGCCACGTGGGTCAGCCGGATGATCGCCATTTCGGCAGCCATCATGGCATTTGGCGCGGCGGACACTTCCTCCAGCGATTTCAGCAGCATTTGCCACATGCGGGTCAGGCTGCGCATGGGCAGGCCTGCGGCCATGGACTGGCCCCGCGCGCGTTCATCGGGTGAAACAGTGGGGTCCTCTGCGGCCTCCGGTGTGATCTGAATGACCGAAACCCAATGCGTGATTTCCGACAAATCACGCAGGACCGCGAGCGGGTCCGCACCGTCCGAATATTGCTGTGCCAGTTCGGTCAATGCGGCGGCGGCATCGCCCCGCATGATCATATCAAACAGGTCCAAAACGCGACCACGGTCGGCCAACCCAAGCATCGCGCGCACTTGTATCGCTGTCGTTTCGCCCGCGCCGTGGCTGATCGCTTGGTCCAGTAGGGACATCGCATCACGGACAGAGCCTTCTGCCGCACGGGTAATTAACGCCAGTGCATCATCGGCGATTTCCGCGTTTTCGGCAGTGGCGATCTTGCGCAAATGCTCGACCATGACTTCGGGCTCAATCCGGCGCAGGTCAAACCGCTGGCACCGAGACAAAACCGTGACGGGAACTTTGCGAATTTCAGTCGTGGCAAAGATGAATTTGACGTGTGCGGGTGGTTCTTCCAGTGTCTTGAGCAACGCGTTGAACGCGCTGGTCGAGAGCATGTGAACCTCATCGATGATGTATATTTTGTAGCGCGCAGAAGCGGCGCGATAGTGGACGCTGTCGATGATTTCGCGGATATCGCCGACGCCGGTGCGTGATGCGGCGTCCATTTCCATGACATCGACGTGCCGTCCCTCAGAGATGGCGACGCAATGTTCGCAGGTTCCACAAGGGTCCGTGGTGGGGCCACCCGTCCCGTCTGGACCGACGCAGTTCATCCCTTTGGAAATAATCCGCGCTGTGGTGGTTTTGCCGGTGCCGCGAATACCCGTCATAATGAAGGCCTGCGCGATCCGGTCCGCCTCAAACGCGTTGCGCAGGGTGCGGACCATCGCCTCCTGACCGATTAGATCGGCGAAAGTCGCAGGGCGATACTTGCGTGCAAGCACCTGATAGGCGGGTTGTTCGGACATTGTGGCTCCCTCGGCTTAGGCCGCAGGATAGGGGCGCGTTTGTGGGGCGTCCAGCATATGTGTCTTGGAATTTGCGTGTTGGTGTCGTTTTGACAATTTTTTCGGTGAAAACACCGTGCCCCCGTCGCGCGCAACGCTGCGTGCTGGGGTGAGGGATTGGACATCGACCCAAGCGGGGCTCGTTGTGGCTGCTTCCTTCCGGACCTGACCAGGTTGGCGAGGCGCTTGCCCGCGCCAACCCCTCAACGTCCACCTAAGCAATGCCCAAAGATTCTGCAAGCCGCCCCGAGCTACAGACAGATCAATTGTCGAAACGCCCCGTAACACACCTGTGGATCGCCGGGGCCATCAATCCCTATTTTTGCGTAGACATACCGATCTTCGTGGGTGATTTCGGTTAAGCCGCGCAGCACGTCCCAGCAGGCATTGGGTTGTAGTTTGCATAGCGTCACCATCGCCCCGTCGAATCCCATATCGGCTAGGTTAACGTCAGTGTTTTGTACCGCCTGCAATGTGCGCGTCTTTAGCAATGCTTCTGCGGTTTCGGGGGTGGGTTTGGTGAACGCGGCGGCCAATGCCAGCAACGCAAGCGCGTAGAAGCCAAATTTTATCATTGGGATTTCCCTCATTGCTAACGCAGTCGCGGCAATGATGGGCCGGGGGGCTGCATTGGCGCAAGCACGTTGCCACTGCCCATTGGCTGTGCCATCCCGAGGTCAAACGGGGGAATTGGCGATGCGATTGGCGGAAACAGTGACTTTTGGTGGCTCGGGCTTGGACCGTGCTGAGGATATTCGCAGGGCCCCCGAGGAACTAGCGGAATTGCGCAAAGATGCGCGTATGTTGCTGCTGTGGCGGGGCAAACCCCTTTTGAACCCGGAACGTGACGCGCTTGCTTGGGTGTCCCCCGATCATTCCGTTGCCATGCAGGGTGCTGAAGAGGTGTTTTTGGGCCGGGATGCTCGGGGCGGATTATTCGCCCGCGATGTTTCGGAATGGGAACCTTTGGGCGCAGATGAACCTGAGATTGGCGCGTTTGTTGACCCGAGTGAGCAAAGCCACCCAGATCTGCCCAAAGGCACAGCATTTGCCGAATTGCGGCAGGTGATGTCCGGCCTTACCCCGCGTGATGCAGAACTGGCGGCGATGGCCAAGGCGATTCTAGAATGGCACCGCAGTCACAGGTTTTGCTCTAAATGTGGGGGGGCGACGAAGGCCCGCAAAGCCGGGTTTCAGCGCAAGTGTGACGCCTGTGGTGGCATGCATTTTCCCCGCACTGACCCGGTGGTGATTATGCTGATTACGCATGGAAATTCTGTTTTGGTTGGGCGCAGCCACGGTTGGCCCGAGGGGATGTATTCTTTGCTGGCCGGATTTGTGGATCCGGGTGAGTGCCTAGAGGCTGCCGTGCGCCGCGAAGTGTGGGAAGAAGCTGGCGTGCGCGTTGGACGGGTTGAGTATCTTGCCAGCCAACCTTGGCCGTTCCCAATGTCGCTGATGTTTGGCTGCTGGGGTGAGGCGCTGGACCATGAGATCACCGTAGATGTCGATGAAATCGAGGATGCTCTGTGGGTAAGCAAGGAGGACATGATGGCCTCTTTTGCCGGGGATAATCCTGCGCTTAAACCCGCGCGCAAAGGCTCTATCGCGCAATTCTTGTTGCAAAACTGGCTTGCGGATACCTTGGACTAAGCGGCGAAGCCGCCTAAGCGTTTTGGGGTTAGAGCCATGAAATTGACCGCCAAGGCAGACATCGCGGCGCCAATTGATCTGGCGTTTGAGGGTCTGCGTGATCCCGATCGTCTAGAACAGACCGTCCGCGCGCGGGGCGGCAGTATTCGGCGTAATCCGGCAGGCCCGATGACTAAGGGGACGCAGTGGGATGCGCGGATCGCTTTTCGCGGGGCGTCACGGCATGTTAACTTTATTGTCACGCGACTGGATGCACCCAAGGCTATGCGGTTTCAGGGCAATGGCGCGGCCTTTGACATTACGGTCGATGTCGAACTGGCCGTTGTGGGCGCAAGCACAACGCGCCTGACAGTGACAACCCAAGGCGAACCCCGAACGCTGCCTGCGCGGATCATGATGCAGTCGCTCAAGCTGGCTCATGGCCAAATGCTGGCCCGTTATCGCGCGCAAGTCGTGGATTACGTGGCCGAGCTAGAGAGTGATCTTCGCCTAAGTTAGTGGCGAATATGGTCAGGGTCAGCCGGGTAGGTGCCCAATACTTTCACCATTGAGCTGAAATAGCCCAGCTCTTCCATCGCACGCTGTACGGCAGGGTCTTCGGGGTGGCCTTCGATGTCGGCGTAGAATTGCGTTGCGGTGAATTGACCACCGACCATATAGCTTTCCAGCTTGGTCATGTTGACGCCATTCGTGGCAAACCCACCCATCGCTTTGTAAAGGGCAGCGGGGATATTGCGGACGCGAAACACAAAGCTTGTCAGCATCTGGTCCGAGCCGCGATGCGTCAGATCGGGTGTAGGCGACATCACAAGAAACCGGGTTGTGTTGGTGTCTTGATCCTCGATGTCGCGGGCAAGAACTTCTAATCCATACGTTTCAGCCGCCAGTTCCGAGGCAAGGGCCGCGGCACCCATTTCGCCCTCTTTGGCGATGTCTGCGGCGGCGCCAGCGTTGTCTGCGTGGGGTTCTGCGGTGATCGCGTTGTCCGCAAGAAAGCTTCGACACTGTGGCAGAATCACCAAATGCCCCCGCGCGACATTAATCTGCGACAGGCTCTGGCCGGGCATCGCCATCATGCAAATGCGGACCCGCACGAAAGCCTCATCAACGATGTGTAAACCCGAATCTGGCAACAATCGGTGCATGTCAGCTACACGCCCATATGTCGTGTTTTCCACCGGAAGCATGGCCAATTCTGCATCGCCATTGCGCACTGTTGCTATCACATCCTCAAAGGTCGCGCAGGGCACTGGGGTGTGATTGGGGCGGGCTTTCAGGCAGGCTTCGTGAGAGTAGGCGCCAAGCTCTCCCTGAAATGCAATGCGGGCAGACATTTAGATTCTTTCTAATTTGGTCGTTTGGTCGCGGTTCTATACCTTGAAACAGACTTGGAAAACCACATACATACACCCGAACGACGATGAGGGACGCTCAATGTTTGATATGATGACGATAACAAAAGCTGGTGCATCGCTTTGCGCGGCCCTGCTCTTTCTCTTGCTCGGCGGGTGGGCTGCTGAAACGCTTTACCACGTCGGTGAAAAACACCACGCAGGCGACGACCACCACGAAGCTGTGCAAGGCTACCGTATTGCGGTTGAAACAGGCGACGCGCCTGCCGAAGAAGTCGTGCAGGTCGCATTCGCGGATGTATATGCAACGGCTGATGCCGGCGCGGGCGAACGCCAGTGGCGCCAGTGTTCTGCGTGTCACAAGCTTGAAGCCGGTGCGAACGGCACAGGCCCTTACTTGCACGGCGTTGTGAACCGTCCCAAAGGTGTTGCCGATGGCTACGCCTACTCGGAAACGCTGGCCACCATGGGCGGTGACTGGAGCCCAGAAAACATCGCAAACTTTATCGCAAATTCGCGTGAGTATGCGCCCGGCACCAAAATGAACTACAACTTCCGCGGTTCCGTAGAAGATAAAGCGAACCTGATCGCCTACATGGCGACCTTTAACTAAGGTTCCGCTGATATTTGTTTCAAAGGCCGCTCCTTGGGGGCGGCCTTTTTTCGTGTTTGCGCTCAATTTTGCGTTAGCGAATTTGCCCCGGGGGCAGATCGCACTTTAATTAGTCTTGAACTTTAAGCACGTGCGACGTCTTCTGCAGGGGCAGTGGCGCGCGTATATCGAAAAAACAGGACAGGGAGCGCAGCAGATGACACGGGCAAAACACGGGTTGGCGGCTTTTGGACTGGCGATGTGTGCCGCGATGGCGCCTGCCTCGGCGGAGGACGTTATTGTCAGCCATGGGTTCTCAAATTTTGGTGCGCTGAAATACGGGCCGGGCGAGCCTTTTTCCTACGTTAATCTAGAGGCACCCAAGGGCGGTGAGATCAGCCTATCCACGCTCGCCACTTTCGACAGCTTCAATCCCTTTACGCGCAAGGGCGTTGCCGAGCGCACGGGCGATGACCTCCTGTACGAAAACCTTATGATCGCTGCAGCCGACGATCCCTATGGTTCCTACTGCTATCTTTGCATCACGATTGAATACCCCGAGAGCCTTGATTGGGTCGTGATGAACCTGCGTGATGACGTGACCTTTTCCGACGGCACGCCCATGACAGCAGAGGACGTAAAATTCACGATTGATCTGTTTCTAGATCAAGGGATTGCTGAGTTCCGATCGATCATCGATGGCTTCTTTGAGAACATCGAAGTCACCGGTCCGCATCAAATCCGGTTTGAGTTTACGCAGGCGGCACCCAAACGTGATCGCATGGGGTTGGTCGGACTTTGGAACCCGTTTTCGAAGGAATGGTTTGCGCGCACCGGGGCCCGGCTGGACGAATCCACTGACGAAGAGGCGTTTATGGGTACGGGGCCTTATGTAATCGGCGATGTCGATCTGGGACGCTCGGTCGTATATCGTAAAAATCCCGACTGGTGGGGTGTTGATCACCCGCTCAACCAAGGACGGTTCAACTTTGACGCTGTCCGGGTCGAGGCTTTCCTTGACCAAACTGCAGCACTTGAGGCGTTTAAGACCGGCGCATACACGTTCCGCACGCCGGGTTCGTCCAAGGAATGGGCGACGGCCTATGATTTCCCTGCGGTCCAAAACGGGCACGTCACGGTGGACACCATCCCCAGCGGAAATATCACGGGCGGCTCGGGTTTTGTGTTCAACCTGCGCCGTGAAAAATGGCAAGACAACCGCGTGCGCGAAGCCGTGAGAATGCTGTTTAATTTCGAATGGTCCAATCAGGCGCTGTTTTTCAACCTGTTTGAACGACACCACTCGTTTTGGCAGGGGTCCAACCTAGAGGCCGTTGGCGCGCCTGAGGGGGCCGAGTTGGCCGCGCTTGAGCCACTTGTGGCCGAGGGCTTGCTAGACGCATCTATCCTTGAAACCGAAGTGTTTATGCCCCCCGTCAACACCGCCGAAAGTAACCGGGTTGATCGCCGTTCCCGCCGGCAGGCGCTGGGCATGCTAGAGGACGCAGGCTGGAGCCTTGGCGATGATGGCCTGTTGCGCAACGCCGCTGGTGAAACGCTAGAACTGATCATTATTCAGTTCAATGCCGAAATGGACCGCATCATTAATCCCTATATCGATAACCTTCGTGCCGTTGGTATTGATGCCAGCCTGCGCCGCGTGGACACCGCGCAATACGTTGAATTGCGTCGTTCTGGCGATTGGGATTTGACCAATATCGCAGCGGGCCAAGGCTTTGAACCAAGCCTCGGGCTGAAGCAGTGGTTTGGCTCTGAGACGGCTGAGAACAGTTCGCGCAACATTATGGCCTTGGCTGATCCGGCAGTGGATCGTTTGATCGACGCTGTGATTGAGGCGAAAACACTCGATGAGTTGGAGCCACGCACCCGCGCGTTGGACCGCGTTTTGCGGGCCCACGGTTTTTGGGTGCCGCGTTGGGGCACTACGGATTATTGGGTGGCATACTGGGATCAGTACCGGCATCCTGATCCGTTGCCGCCGCTTGATCTGGGGCTTCTGGATTTCTGGTGGTATGATGCGGAGGCCGCTCAGCAGTTGAAAGACGCGGGAGCCCTGTAAGTGGCCGCCTATATTTTTCGACGCCTTTTGCTGATGATCCCCACGCTTTTGGGGATCATGGTGATCAACTTTACCTTGGTACAATTCGTGCCGGGCGGTCCTGTAGAACAGGTATTGGCGCAACTTGAAGGCGGTGGCGACGCATTTGCTAATATCTCCGGTTCTGGCGGGGACTTAGGGGTCGAGACAAACGTCGTGTCCGGCGGGAGCGAGCGGTATGTCGGCGCGCGGGGCCTGCCAGAGGAATTCATTAAGGAGCTTGAGGCCCAGTTCGGCTTCGACAAACCCCCGCTTGAGCGGTTCCTAAACATGATGTGGAACTACATGCGCTTCGACTTTGGCGAGAGCTACTTCCGCTCCATCTCAGTCGTGGATTTGGTTCTGGAAAAGATGCCTGTGTCCATCACACTCGGACTTTGGTCCACACTGATTGCCTATTTGGTGTCGATCCCGCTGGGTATTCGCAAAGCGGTGCGTGACGGGTCCGATTTCGATACGTGGACCTCGGGTATCATCATTGTGGCCTACGCCATCCCAGGCTTTTTGTTTGCGATTTTGCTGTTGGTTTTGTTTGCTGGCGGCAGCTATTTTCAATGGTTCCCGGCACGGGGCCTGACCTCGGCTGAGTGGGACACGTTCGGCCCGATCCGTAAGGTGCTGGATTACTTCCACCATATCGCCCTCCCGGTCTTGGCATCGACCATCGCCGCGTTCGCAACTCTCACGCTACTGACGAAGAATTCCTTTCTGGATGAGATTAAAAAACAATATGTGACCACGGCAAAAGCCAAGGGTCTATCGGAGAACGCGGTGCTTTATGGCCATGTTTTCCGCAACGCGATGTTGATCATCATCTCCGGTTTTCCGGCGCTGTTTGTTAGTGTCTTCTTTGGGGGGTCAATCATCATCGAAACAATATTCTCGTTGGACGGTTTGGGTAGGCTCGCTTTCGAGGCTGCTGTAAATCGCGATTATCCGGTTATGTTCGGTACTCTGTTCGTCTTCACACTTATCGGTTTGGTAGTCGGACTTTTGTCAGATCTGATGTACGTTTGGATCGATCCACGCATCGATTTCGAAAGCCGGGAGACCTGAATATGGCCTGGCTTTCCCCCCTGAACCAACGTCGCCTGCGTAATTTCAAGGCCAACCGCCGAGCGGTGTGGTCATTGTGGGTATTTTCTATCCTTTTTGCTATATCGCTATGCGCAGAGATCATCGCTAACGATAAGCCGATTTTGGTCAAGTATCAGGACGGCTACTATACGCCGTTTCGGAGTTTTTATCCCGAAACGACCTTTGGTGGCGACTTCAGGACCGAGGCGATCTATCGCGATATCGAGGTGCAATGTCTTATCATAACAGGCGGTTTAATCGACTGTTTTGACGACCCTGAGGAGTATATCGAGGACGCCGCCGATGGTATGATCAACGGTGAGGAAATCTCAGTGGGTTGGATGATGTGGCCGATCATTCCGTTCAGCTACGATACTGTGAATGATATTGGTGGGACCGCACCGTCGCCTCCCGATAGTACCCATTGGTTAGGCACAGATGACACAGCGCGGGACGTGCTGGCGAGGGTGATCTACGGCTTCAGACTGTCGATATTATTTGCGATATTCGTAACGCTTTACACTTCAGTGATTGGTATCGCTGCGGGCGCGGTTCAGGGCTACTATGGTGGCTGGGTCGACCTAATCCTCCAGCGGGTACTAGAGATTTGGAGTTCGACACCCTCACTTTATCTCATTATTATTGTCTCCGCGATTGTGCCGATCAACTTTTGGGTTTTGATCGGGTTGATGACGCTCTTTGGTTGGACCGCGTTGGTCGGTGTCGTGCGGGCCGAGTTCTTGCGTGCTCGTAACTTTGAATATGTCCGCGCGGCGCGGGCCTTGGGCGTGTCCAATGGGACGATTATGTTCCGCCACGTGCTGCCCAACGCCATGGTGGCCACCGTGACGTTACTGCCATTCATCGTCACAGGCACTATTGGCGGGCTCGCGACCCTAGATTTTCTGGGCTTCGGTATGCCATCGTCGGCACCGTCTCTGGGGGAGTTGACGCTTCAGGCCAAGCAAAACCTGCAAGCACCGTGGCTAGGGTTCACTGCCTTTGTAACCTTCGCCGTGATGTTGTCGCTCTTGGTGTTTATCTTTGAGGGCGTCCGCGATGCCTTTGATCCACGAAAGACCTTTCAATGAGCGCAGTGTTGCAAGTCAAAGACCTACATGTGGGGTTCCGGCAGGACGGTCAGATTGTTGAGGCCGTCAAGGGCGTCTCCTTTGAGGTCGCCCGGGGTGAGACTGTGGCGTTGGTGGGCGAAAGCGGCTCGGGTAAATCCGTGACCGCGTTGTCGACCGTATCGCTTTTGCCGGACGCCGCAGAGGTTTCGGGTTCGGTCACGTATAACGGCACACAGATGGTGCACGCGCCCGAGCCGGATTTGCGCCGTGTACGCGGCAATGACATCAGCTTCATTTTCCAAGAGCCGATGACGTCGCTTAACCCGCTTCATACGATCGAAAAGCAACTCGCTGAGAGCCTTGCCTTGCATCAGGGTCTAAGCGGTAACGCAGCACGTACCCGTATTTTGGAACTGCTAGAGCGGGTCGGTATCCAAGACGCCGAGAGCCGCCTTAGCGCCTATCCGCATCAGTTGTCCGGTGGGCAACGGCAACGCGTGATGATCGCGATGGCGCTTGCGAATGGGCCGGAGTTGTTGATCGCGGATGAGCCCACAACCGCGTTGGATGTCACGATCCAAGCGCAGATCCTTGATCTATTGGCAGAGCTAAAAGCGGCAGAAGGCATGAGCCTTTTGTTTATTACGCACGATCTGGGTGTTGTGCGGCGCATCGCGGATCGGGTGTGTGTGATGCAGGGGGGGGAGATTGTCGAAACCGGCCCAACCGAGCAAATTTTCAACGCACCCCAACACCCCTATACGCAAAAGCTGCTTGCGGCAGAGCCATCGGGCTTGCCCGATCCAGCGCCCGCTAACAGCGAGGTTGTCGTCAGTACTGATGCGCTTCGGGTATGGTTTCCGGTCACGCGCGGGTTCTTGCGCAAGACTGTTGGCCACGTGAAGGCCGTAAATGCAGCGACGCTAGACGTCCGAGCGGGGGAAACCCTCGGGATTGTGGGCGAAAGCGGTTCGGGTAAAACGACGCTCGCGCTCGCGCTTATGCGGCTGTTGTCTTCCGAAGGGCCGATCGTGTTTCAGGGCCAGGATGTCCAAGGCTGGACGTCCCGGCAGCTGCGCGATCTGCGGCGGCATATGCAGATCGTTTTCCAAGACCCCTTCGGCAGCCTTAGTCCGCGCATGACCGTGGCCCAAATTATAGCCGAAGGGCTGGGCGTGCATGATCTAGGAGGCGGGCGGCCGCACCGTGATATGGTCGCAGAGATCCTGACCGAGGTCGGCCTTGATCCGGCGATGATGGATCGATACCCGCATGAGTTTTCCGGTGGCCAACGCCAGCGCATAGCCATCGCGCGCGCCATGATTTTGCGACCCAAATTGGTGGTTTTGGATGAGCCGACAAGCGCCCTAGACATGACTGTGCAGGTTCAAATCGTCGATTTGTTGCGTGATCTGCAAAAGAAATACGGGTTGGCATATTTGTTCATTAGCCATGACCTAAAGGTCGTTCGCGCACTGAGCCACAAGGTGATGGTTATGAAGCAAGGCGACATCATCGAGGCCGGGCCAGCACAACAAGTGTTTGACGCGCCGCAAACCGAATACACGCGTGCGCTGATGGCTGCTGCGTTCGATCTTAAGTCAGATGAGGCCGTGATTGAGGCCTAGATCGCGGCGCTATGACTGCCTTGGCTGATGTCGTAGGCATCAAAAACGCGCGCGATCATGCGTACGAGGGGCCGCGCCTGTGGACGGATACGAAAGTGTGTCGATGTGATCTCAATCATCCCTGCGAACTGGTTGGCGGCGTCGGTGTACATTCGGTTCAAAACGACCTCTGAGACGCCAAAGCTTGATACAATGTCTGCTGTCTCAACCTCATAGTCGCACATGAGCGCCTCAATGATCCGGCCGCGATATTTGTCATCTGCGGTGAACACGTGGCCCCGGGCAGTCGCCAGCTCACCCGCCCGCGCGGCAGATTGATACCCGGCTGTCGCGCTGATATTTTGGCTGAAACCTTGCGGGAATTTTGAGATCGATGAGGCCCCAAGACCAATCAGCACATCGCATGTGTCATCGGTATATCCCTGAAAATTACGTCGTAGCCGACCCGTATCCCGGGCAATCGCAAGCCCGTCGTCCGTCCGTGCGAAATGGTCAATCCCGATTTCCTTGTAGCCATCCCACAAGAAAAGTTTTTTGGCGTTTTCGTATAGTTGAAGGCGTTCCTCGGGCGTGGGCAGCGTGTCCGTGGGAATCATGCCCTGACGTCGGGCCATCCATGGCACATGGGCGTAGCCATATAGGGCCACGCGGTCCGGCGTGAGCGATAGCAATAGTTGCACGCTTTCGGCCAGCCGTTCCGGTGATTGTTCCGGCAGTCCGAAAAGAATATCAGCATTAAGGCTTTTGATCCCAAGATCGCGCAGCCTATCCACAACATCCCGTGTGGTTTCATAGCTTTGGATGCGCCCGATTATTTTCTGAATGTCAGGATTAAAATCCTGCACACCGATAGATGCGCGGTTCATCCCACCGGCCGTCAAGGCTTGGAGCCGGGCCTGATCAATCTCATTTGGATCAATCTCGACCGAGAATTCAGCGTCGGGTTCCCATCGCACGATATCTTGGAAAGCTTCTGCAACGCGCGTGATCATGTCGGGCGCAAGCAGCGTCGGCGTGCCACCGCCCCAGTGCAGTCGTGCCAAACTGACGTCAGGCGGGAGTATTGATTTCAGCGTCGCTATTTCTTGGAGCAGACTGTCAACATAGGCGCGAACAGGTTCATCCGACCGAACACCCTGAGTGCGACATGCGCAAAACCAGCACAAACGCCGGCAAAATGGGACATGCATGTAGAGTGAAAGCTTGGTGCCAGGTGCAATGAATTCTATCCACTCGCGCTGCACTGCGGCGTTAACGCCTCCTGCAAATTGTGTGGCGGGCGGATAGCTCGTGTAGCGCGGGACCTTCGTGTCGAACAGTCCGTATCGCTTAAGTTGTATTTGTTCACTCATTTGTTTACCATTAT
>NZ_CEZFMW010000108.1:0-12585 GCF_982993085.1 Thalassobacter sp.
TCGTGGTGGATTTCTGGGCCGAGTGGTGTGGTCCCTGTAAACAAATCGGCCCCGCTCTTGAGGCATTGTCCGAAGAGTACGAAGGCCGCGTGAAGATCGTCAAAGTAAACGTGGACGAAAACCCGAACTCCCCCGCACAAATGGGCGTGCGCGGCATTCCAGCTCTGTTCATGTTCAAAGACGGTGAAGTTGTGTCCAACAAAGTCGGCGCAGCCCCTGCGGCAGCCCTCAAAAGCTGGATCGAAGAGAGCGTCTAGGCCTCTTTCGAACTTAGTAGAATATCAAACCGCCGGGCCTAACAGCCCGGCGGTTTTGCGTTGCATGGCGCTTAAGCTTTTTAGCAACGCCCAAAGGGAAACTACCCGCGACTTTGTGCAAGGCACGCCAACGCGTGAAGTCGCAAGCAACCGCACAGTGAACCATCTCAAGGGAATTTCGCGCGGCACCATTAATGTATTGGGTGCAGTTACGGACAGAATTCATAGATAGATCAGATAATACTGGCCATTCCGCACGGTGCCGCCACCAAGTTGGGTTTCCACTGGGCACCGCGCTTCAGCCTAGCACAAACGCGAACAAACGGCGGTTACAAACACAACTTCCATGAAAAAGCCCGGACAGATTGCTCTGTCCGGGCCACTCGTCATACGCAGCAGACTGCGGTTAAATTAGGAGTTGGCGAACTCGGGGTATGCTTCCATCCCCAACTCTGCCTTATCCAAGCCGACCAGCTCGTCCTCCTCAGAGACGCGGATACCCACGACTGCCTTGAGGATGATCCACACGATCAGCGCGCCAACAAAGGTGAACACACCGTAGGCCGCGATGCCCAGAAGCTGTGTGCCCAGAGCCGCGTCACCGTTGTAAAAGATGACCGCGATTGTGCCCCAGATACCGGCAAACAAGTGAACCGGGATGGCGCCGACCACGTCGTCGATCTTGAGCTTGTCCAAAAGTGGTACCGCGAGAACAACGATCACACCGCCCACGGAACCGATCCACAATGCACCAAACAGTGTAGGGGCAAGAGGTTCAGCCGTGATCGACACAAGACCAGCCAAAGCACCGTTCAAGACCATGGTCAGGTCAGGCTTTTTGTAGAGCAGTTGCGTCATGACCAGCGCGGTGACCGCACCAGCAGCCGCAGCCATGTTGGTGTTGGCAAAGATGCGCGACACGTCAGACACATCACCCACAGTACCCATCGCAAGCTGCGAACCACCGTTAAAGCCGAACCAACCGAGCCACAGGATGAACGTACCCAATGTGGCGAGCGCCAAGTTGGAACCGGGCATCGGTGTGACTCTGCCCTCTTTGGAGTATTTACCCAAGCGTGGCCCAAGGATGATTGCACCAGCCAGAGCGGCCCAGCCACCCACAGAGTGCACAACAGTCGAGCCTGCAAAGTCCGAGAAACCAGCTTCGGACAACCAGCCGCCACCCCACTGCCAAGACCCGGAAATTGGATACATTACGCCAGTCAGGATGACGACGAAGGCAAGGAAGGGCCACAGTTTGATCCGCTCAGCCAGCGCGCCGGACACGATCGACGCCGTTGCCGCAACAAACACCAACTGGAAGAAGAAGTCAGAACCGATGGACGCGTAGTCCAGCGCGGCATCCGCAGCGGAAACACCCACGGGATCCAGCACGGTTGGCACAAAGAACGAGCCGACATAGCCGTTGAAGTCACCGGGGTACATAAGGTTGAAACCGATGAGCCAGTACATGATCGCTGCGACAGAATAGAGCGCGATGTTCTTGGTCATCTGCATGGTCACGTTCTTGGAACGGACCAAGCCGCCCTCAAGCATCGCAAACCCAGCCGCCATAAAGAACACCAGAAAACCGGCCATGCAGAACAGCAAGGTGGTCATGATGTAGGGGCCGATTTCGTCGAAGGACGGCGTAGCCTCCTGCGCGAAGGCCACAGCGGGCATCGCCGCCAAGGCTAGGGTGGAAAGAAGCACTTTAATTTTCATTGGTTTATCCCCTATGTCTCTGGCTTACAGCGCGTCATCATTGGTCTCGCCGGTGCGGACCCGAACGGCTTGATTTACGTCCAGAACAAAGATTTTGCCGTCGCCGATTTTATCGGTTTTGGCGGTGCTTTGAATGGTCTCGACAACTTGGTCGGCCATGCCGTCCGCTACCACGAGCTCCAATTTGACCTTTGGCACAAAGTTCACGGCGTATTCTGCACCGCGGTAAATTTCCGTATGACCCGACTGTGAGCCGAAGCCCTTAATTTCCGTCACCATCATGCCGCGCACGCCGAGAGTGGTCAGCGCTTCGCGGACCTCCTCAAGCTTGAACGGCTTGATTGCTGCAATAATGAGTTTCACGTTTCTCACCCTTCCGGTTTTTTGTTTTGGCCCCACGTTTGGGGAGTCCACGTGCTCAAATCATTGGCAACAGAGCTGGGGTGCAACGGAATGGGGGGTGCTTTCTGCAACCAGAGGGCGAGTTACGCGTTTATGTGCACAAAAAAGCGACTTTGCCCGCTTTTTGAGCATCGCGTTAAGAAATCACTCATCAACTTTCGGTCTACATCCGAGTCACCACGCGGTATGCTGCGCAAAACTCCGCCGAAAAGGCGAAACACGAGCGAGGCAGTATGGCGAACTCTGGCAAAAGGCGTCCACTTGTGGCTGATCGACGGCCGCCAGCGCCAAAGCGGAAAAAACCCGCAAAGGCAAAGCGTGGCGGCTTTTTCAGGCGACTTTTTACGTTTTCCAAACGGACAAAGACGCCAAAGCGCAGCGCGCGGACGCAAAAACCGCGCACGTTTATGGGTCGCATAAAAATGCTGATCACGGGACTGATCCGCCTGATCTGGCGGCTGATTTGGGGCATCACATGGCGGGTATCGGTCATTGGTGCGCTGATTCTTGCCTGCGCCGTCGCGATTTCCTACCAAAGCATTCCAACGATGGCCGAGCTAAAGGACGGCCGGCACAGGGGTTCCGTAACGTTTTATGACCGCAACAACGCCGTCTATGCGTGGCGTGGTGATCAATTTGGCGGCCCTGTCAGTTTTGCGACCGTCTCACCCCACCTTGTGAACGCGGTCGTAGCAACCGAGGATCGACGGTTTTATCGCCACTTTGGGGTCAGCCCGCGCGGCATCGCCTCTGCGATCCGGATTAACCTGCGCGAAGGGCGTGGACCGTTGTCAGGCAACGGTGGCTCGACCATCACGCAGCAGGTGTCCAAGCTGGTCTGTCTTGGCGATCCGTATCTGCCGTCCAGCGGCATGACCGAAGCTGAGTATGAAGCCCAATGCCGGGTTGGTTCCGTTTGGCGCAAGCTGAAGGAAGTGCCCTTCGCCATGGCGATGGAGTGGAAGTTCACCAAGGAAGAAATCCTCGCCGTCTATTTGAACCGTGCCTATCTGGGCGCTGGTGCCCGTGGGTTTGAAGCCGCAAGCCAGCGGTATTTCAACAAATCCGCAATGGAGGTCCGCCCCGCCGAAGCAGCAATGCTGGCCGGGCTGCTTGTTGCACCGTCATATTACGCCCCCACACGCAACCTAGAACGCGCCCAACGACGGGCGCGCACGGTGTTGCGGCTGATGCATGAACAGGGCTATTTATCCTCGGCCCAATACGCCCAAGCGCAGGCAAACCCCGCGACCCTATCCACCGCCGCACGCGACCAATCCGGCAATGCCTTTGCCGATTGGGTCATGAGCAAAGCCCCATCGTTCCTGACCCGCGACACGACAGAAGACGTCGTTCTGCGCACCACATTTGACCAACGCATCCAACAGGCCGCCGAAGACGCGCTGGAACTGGTGTTTGAAACCAAGGTTCGCGAAGGGTCCAACGCCCAAGCCGCCATCGTCGTGATGAGCGCGGATGGCGCCGTGCGCGCCATGGTTGGCGGTCGCAACACCCTGCGCGCGGGCCAATTCAACCGCGCAACGCAGGCGATGCGACAAACCGGATCAGCGTTCAAACCGTTCGTCTACGCCGCAGCCCTCGATCTGGGTTACCGCTATGATAGCATCGTCACCGACGCGCCCTTGGCCATCAAGGTTCCAGGGTCCGGCACCTACAGTCCTGCAAACTACACAAATGAGTTCTTTGGCGACGTCGACCTGACATTTGCACTGGCACAGTCGCTAAACGCGGCAACAGTTGCCCTGTCTGAGGATGTAGGCCGCGATGTGGTGCGCACTGTGGCTGAGCAGTTCGGCATCAACAGCGACCTTGCCCAAGGGCCTGCGCTGGCGCTTGGTGTTTCCGAAAGCACGTTGGTGGAAATGACCGGCGCCTATGCGGGCATCCTAAACGGCGGCACCTCGGTGACGCCCTATGGCCTTGTGTCCTTGTCCTTGCGCGCAGACCCCAGCCCCCTGATCGGCCAAGAGGGCGGATTAGGCGAACGCGTGATCCAAGAACGCTCCGCCCGGCAGTTGGTCTACATGATGCATCAGGTTGTTCAGACTGGGTCCGGCGGGCGGGCTCAACTGCCCGATGGCCGCCCCGCTGCGGGCAAAACGGGCACAACTCAGGCCGCGCGGGATGCATGGTTCATCGGGTTCACCGGGGATTATGTGACTGGCGTCTGGATGGGGTATGACGACAACACCCCCTTGTCCGGCGTCACAGGCGGCGGCCTTCCCGCTGAGATTTGGCGTGAAACGATGATCCGCGTGCATGATGGGCTGCCAATCAGCCCCTTACCGATGATCGACGCCACCACAGATCGACGCCCGCCCCCGCAACCTCAACAACACAGTGCGCCACAGGGCCAAGATCGGCTAGAGCGGTTCTTGCTGGATGCACTGGGTGCTATCTTGGGTAACTAAGTCCGGATTACGCCCGGACTATAGCACCGCCTGCGCGAACGCCCGGTCGCCGCTGTTGCCCAACACCGCGGGCACATCTGCGCGCGGCAGCCAATGGACCTCATGTAGGGGTTCAATCGGCGGGCCGATCCGCATAGTGGGGCGGGCAGTATAGATGTGGCACAGCTTTTCAGCCCACAGGTCATATTCCGGCATAAAGACAAACCGCCGGAACGCACCCAACCGGCGCGGCACCGCGATCCGGTAGCCCGTTTCCTCATAGACCTCTCGGTGCAGCGCACGCAGCGGACATTCACCCGGATCTATGCCGCCACCAGGCAATTGAAATTCATCCTCATCCCCCAATTGCCGGGTGATCAGCACACGATCCCCCAACGGTAAAATCGCATATGCGCCCGGGCGCAGTGTATAGCGGCGGGCACGAAGCGGGGCGGGACCAAAGCGAGGGATCATGGCGGCAACTCATAGGGGGCTTGGATCGGGGCGGCAGGGGGCCTATATGCTCCCCCTATGCCAGCCGATACAAGGTAAGGAAAGCCCATGACCACAGGCACTCAAATCGCCTGGGATGACACCGTGTTGCCGTTCCAACTCGACGCTTCAGATATCCGCGGCCGCGTGGCGCGGCTGGACGGAGTATTGGAGAACGTCCTCAAACAACATGACTACCCCCCGCAAGTCGAGGCATTGGTGGCCGAAATGGCCCTTTTGACCGCGCTTATCGGGCAAACGATCAAACTGCGCTGGAAGCTATCCCTTCAGGTGCGCAGCGATGGTCCCGTGCGTATTCTGGCAACCGATTACTACGGTCCCACCGCCGAGGGAGAGCCCGGCCAGATCCGCGCCTACGCCTCTTATGACAAAGACGCGCCACTGGACGTGGGCAATATCTTTGACCTCGTGGGCAAGGGCTACTTTGCGATCCTGATCGACCAAGGCCAAGATATGGCCCCCTACCAAGGCATCACGCCTTTGGCAGGCGGCTCCCTGTCATCCTGCGCCGAGACGTATTTCGCTCAGTCCGAACAGATCCCGACCCGCTTTGCGCTTAGCTATGGGCGTAGCACGCTGCCCGGCGAAGAATCCGCGTGGCGCGCAGGTGGCGTCATGTTGCAACACATGCCCAAGGCTTCTCCCCATGTGACGGGTGAGGGCGGCTCTGGCGACGCAGGCCTACTGGCCGCAACAGATATCCTCAGCGAGGATGAAGGCGAAAACTGGACCCGCGCCAACGTTCTGTTGGATACCGTCGATGATCTTGAACTGATCGGGCCAACCGTTTCACCGACTGAGCTGTTGACCCGTTTGTTCCATGAGGAACAGCCCCGCGTCTATGAAGCCACCGGCGTGCGCTTTGGCTGCACCTGCTCCGAAGAACGTGTGCGGACGTCCCTGTCGATCTATTCGGCCAAGGACATCGCCCACATGACCACGGATGAAGGCACCGTGACCGCCGACTGCCAGTTCTGTGGCGCGCATTACACCTTTGCACCCAACACGCTTGGGTTTGAGGCCACGGACAAACCTGATGCTTGATCTCGATGCCCTCCGCGCTGCTTGTGCCGCGGAGGGCACTGGGTCGTCCGACTACGACCTATCGCCAGAGGTAGCCGCCCCCAAGGGCCGCACCCTGCGCGCCGCCGCCGTGTTGATCGCCGTTCAAGACAGCGCGCACGGACTAGAACTGGTACTCACCAAACGGTCCTCCAAGCTCAAACACCACCCCGGTCAGATCGCCTTTCCCGGCGGCAAAGTGGACGGCGATGAGGACGACATCACCGCAGCCCTACGCGAAGCGCGTGAGGAAATCGGCTTGGCGGGTGCCGATGTGCTAGGCACCCTGCCGCCACACGAAACGGTCACCGGCTTTAACGTCACGCCCGTTTTGGCGCATATTGCGGCCCCCTTCGCCCCAGTACCAGAGCCGGGTGAAGTTGAAGAAGTCTTTAACGTCCCGATGCGCCACGTCATGACGCCTGCGAATTACATCATTGAGCGGCGCATGTGGCGCGGCAACTGGCGTCAATTTTATACAGTCCCTTATGGACCCTACTACATTTGGGGCGCGACCGCACGGATGCTGCGCGGCTTGGCGGATCGACTATGAATATCACGGGAAAATGGCTTAGCGCGTCAGGCACACAAGAGGTCTTTGCGAGGCTCAGCGCCTATCAGGCCTATGCCGTAGGCGGCTGCGTGCGCAACGATCTGTTTGGCATGCCGGTCCATGATGTGGACATCGCAACCTCAGCCACTCCTCAGCAAGTGATCGCGGCCTGCGCTGGCCTCAAGGTCGTGCCAACGGGCATCGATCACGGCACGGTCACGGTCATCGCCGATGGCATCCCGCACGAAATCACCACCTTCCGCCGCGATGTCGAAACTGATGGCCGCCGGGCCACCGTCGCCTTTGGCACCGACATCGCGCAGGACGCCGCCCGACGTGATTTTACGATGAACGCGCTTTATGCCAACGCGGTGGGTGATGTTATTGACCCGCTTGGCGGCCTGCCCGACCTGCGCGCGCGGCTTGTGCGGTTCATCGGCACGCCACAGGCCCGGATCCGAGAAGATTACCTCCGCATTCTGCGGTTCTTTCGGTTCACCGCGCTTTATGGCGATAGCCTCGATGCCGATGGGCTGGCCGCATGTGCAGAACTCGGTGACGGTTTATCGGGGCTCAGCCGTGAGCGCATTGGCCATGAGATGCGCAAACTGCTCGCCGCACCCGACCCTGCCCCCGCTGTAGCTGCGATGGCCCAAGCGGGGCTGTTGCAACGTGTCTTGCCCGACGCAGACACCCGCGCACTTGCCCCCCTGATCCACCTAGAAATGACCCCAGACTGGGGCGTACGCCTTGGGGCGTTGGGCGGCGATCCAAGCGGACTGCGCCTATCAAAGGCAGAGGCCAAGCGCCTCATCCGACTTAGGGAAGCCGCGACATCGACCCAATCGCCCTTTGCGCTTGGGTATGAACTGGGTGCCGAGGATGGCTTGCACGCGTTGACCCTAAGAGCCGCCCTGTTTGAACAACCGATGGCTACTGATGGCCTTGCGGATGGGGCTGCGGCGACGTTCCCCATCACAGCTGCGGACCTTGCGCCGCTGACCGGCCCGCAACTGGGTGCCGCGCTGGCAACTGCGCGCGCGCGATGGCTGGCAAGCCGCGGAACACTGGACGCGCGCGCCTTGCTGAATGGTCTCGACACGCCCAACCAATAGCGGCACAAACGCCCGCATGTTTCTATTGACCGATCCCCTCTATGCCTTTGTCCTTGCGGGTCTATTCTCACCTGGGCCGAACGTGATCCTGATTACCTCTTCGGGCGCGCGATTTGGATTCAAGGCCACACTGCCCCACGTCTTGGGTGTTGTGGTGGGCGTGGGCATCACAGCGGGCCTGACGGCGCTTGGCATTGGCGCGCTTTTGTTGGCGGCGCCCGCTTTAGAATGGGCGCTTAAGCTGATTGCGGGCAGCTGGATCACTTACATGGCTTACAAGCTAGCCATGGCCAAACCATCCGCCACACCCAACCCGGATGAGCGTCCGTTTACATTTGTGCAGGCGATCCTGTTTCAATGGGTCAATCCCAAGGTCTGGGCCGTTGCACTTGCAGCCTCTGCCGGGTTTGCGTCCAGCCTGCCCCCGCTCCAAGAAGCGCTGCGCATCGGCTCCGCCTTTTCCGGCACTAACTTTTTTGTCTGCCTGTTTTGGTCCGCGGCAGGCACCCTTTTGGCCTATCTGCTTCAGACCCCGACGGCATGGCGGGTGTTTAACCTCGTGATGGCATCGGCCCTTCTGGCATCAGCGGTCATGGTTTTTCTGAGCTAAGGGATTATATTCGCATCAAAGGACCAAATCCCATGATGCGCTTTTTCGAAAACCTGGTGGACCCCTACGTCCCCTACCGGGAGACTGACACGCCGCCCACGCGGTTGTGGCCATTCCTGTGGGATCTGTCCCAACCCTTCAAACGCATCTTTGCTTTTGCGGCATTCACCTCAGTGCTGGTCGCGATGGTCGAGATCGGCTTGATCTTTTACATGGGTCGGCTTGTTGACCTGCTGTCGGACCAAACCCCAACCCAAGTATGGCAGGCCCACGGAACCGAGTTGATCATAGCAGCCGTGTTTGTCCTGGTTCTGCGCCCTGCGGTCCAAGCACTCAATGTGATGTTGTTGAACAACTCAATCCTGCCCAATTTTGGTACGCTGATCCGGTGGCGCGCGCACCGGCAGGTTCTGCGCCAATCGGTTGGCTGGTTTGAAAACGACTTCGCCGGGCGTATCGCCAACCGCATCATGCAAACGCCCCCTGCTGCGGGCGAAGCCGTCTTTCAAATCTTTGACGCAATCACCTTTGCACTGGCCTATCTGATCGGTGCCGCGGCGCTGCTATTTGATGCTGACCCCCGCCTTTTGCTACCGCTTTTGGCTTGGTTTGGGCTGTATGGTGCGCTGGTCCGTTGGACGATGAAAAACGTAGGGCCCGCGTCCAAAGCCGCATCAGATGCGCGGTCTATGACGACGGGACGCGTCGTGGACAGCTATACCAACATACACTCCGTCAAATTGTTCGCCCAGCATGAACAAGAGGTCGACTACGCCCGCGACGCAATCGAATACACTCGCCAAACATTCGCACGTGAGATGCGGATTTTCACCGTTATGGACGTGGTCCTGACCCTGTTGAATGGGTTGTTAATTGTCGGGGTGGTCGCATGGGCCATCGCGCTTTGGATGCAAGGCACCGCATCGGTAGGAGTTGTGGCAGCGGCCACCGCCCTAACCCTGCGGCTGAATGCGATGACCGGCTGGATCATGTGGGCGCTGTCATCGTTTTTCCGCAACTTAGGTGTCGTGGCCGAGGGGATGGAGACAATCTCTCAACCCATCACGCTGGTTGATACCAAAGACGCCAAGCCACTACGCCTCACCGAAGGTGAAATCACAATGGACGCTTTGACCCACCACTATGGGCGGGGCGCGGGGGGCTTGGATCAAATATCCCTCACGATCAAACCCGGCGAAAAAGTCGGCCTGATCGGACGCTCTGGCGCAGGGAAATCGACTCTCGTGAAACTGCTTTTGCGGTTCTATGACACCGAGGGCGGGCGCATCTTGATCGATGGCCAAGACATCGCCCACGTCACCCAAGACAGTTTACGCAGTGAAATCGGCATGGTTCAACAGGACAGCTCGCTCCTGCACCGATCCGTTGCGGACAACATCCGCTACGGCCGCGACGGTGCCAGCATGGACGACATCATCGCCGCCGCCAAGCAGGCCGAAGCGCACGATTTCATCCTTGATCTAGAGGACCCCGAGGGCCGCCAAGGCTATGAGGCTCAGGTCGGCGAAAGGGGCGTCAAGCTTTCGGGCGGGCAACGGCAACGCGTCGCCTTGGCTCGCGTGATCCTAAAAAATGCACCGATCCTTGTATTGGATGAAGCCACCAGCGCGCTCGACAGTGAGGTTGAGGCCGCAATCCAAGACACCCTTTATGGCATGATGGAGGGCAAAACCGTGATCGCCATCGCCCACCGCCTCTCAACAATCGCCGAGATGGACCGCATTCTAGTGCTGGATGACGGCCGCATCGCCGAGCAAGGCCGACACGAAGATTTGCTGGCCGAGGGTGGGCTATATGCCAGCTTTTGGGCGCGGCAGTCAGGCGGATTTATTGCCACGGAGGCAGCAGAATGATGCAGCAAGTGGCCACGCGCCTCGGCAACCTGATCGACCCGTTCAAACCCGCTGGAGGCCCGCCTCCGCGTACGCTGTGGGCGTTCTTCAAATGGTGTCTTGCAGGTACATGGCCCGTGCTGATCGTGGCCTTCGGTGTATCGGCACTAGCGGGCGCGACCGAGGTGATCTCGGCCTTTTTGCTCGGCGCCGTGATCGACAGCGCGGTATCCACGGGCCCCGCCACCTATTTTGCGGACAATTGGCCACTTTTGCTGGTCTTTGTCGGTTTTTTCCTTCTGATACGGCCGCTTTTGTTCGGAACATCGGCGGCGTTTAACGGAATCGTCGTGCCGCCCAACGTCTATCCACTGGTGCAATCGCGACTGCACCGCTGGACACTGGGCCAAGCCGTTTCGTTCTTTGACAACGATTTCGCGGGGCGGATCGCCTCAAAACAAATGCAAACCGCGCGCGCACTAACGGACGTCACAAACGAATTCATCAATGTCGTGGCTTTTGCCCTTGCGACCTTGGTCGGTTCGGCCCTTTTGCTAACGACAATCGACGCACGGATTGCCGGTGCACTGGTGATTTGGCTGGTCGGTTATTTCCTGATGATCCGCTGGTTCATGCCCCGCATCCGCGTCAGGTCACGCGACCGAGCAGGCGCTCGTGCCATGGTCACGGGCCAAGTTGTGGACACAATCACCAACATCAAAACCGTCAAACTGTTTGGCCACATGGACCATGAGGATCGCGCCGCCCTTGATGCCATGAGCACCTTGCGCGGCAAAGCTCTCGCCTTTGGCAAGCTCTCGACTGGGTTTCGCTTTGCCTTGATGACGACTGCGGGCGTTTTGCCCGTACTGCTGATTGGGGGCGCGACTTGGCTATGGACGCTTGGCGTTACCACCCCCGGTGACATCGCCGCCGCCGGAGCCGTGTCGATCCGGATCGCGCAAATGACCGGGTGGGTCAGCTTTACGCTGATGGCAATGTACGCGAACGTGGGCGAGGTTGAGGACGGGATGCGCACGCTGACCGCGCCGCAAACCCTGTTAGACCGGGCAAATGCGCAGGAAATTGGCCAAGCCAAGGGCGCAGTGGCGTTCAAGGACGTGACCTTTACCTACGGCCGTAAGGAAGGCGGCGTTCAGGACGTAGCCCTTTCGCTGGCACCGGGTGAAAAACTGGGGCTTGTGGGCGCGTCGGGGGCGGGAAAATCCACTTTGGTCAGCCTACTCTTGCGCCTGCAAGACCCCGAGGACGGCACTCTAACGCTGGACGGTCATGACCTGCGCGACCTGACGCAGCAATCCTTGCGCCAACAGATCGGGATGGTCACGCAGGAAACGGCCATGTTCAACCGCTCCGCGCTCGACAACATTCGCTACGGCAAACCCGATGCCACCCGCGCACAGATTGAGGCCGCCGCCTGGGCCGCCGAGGCGCATGAGTTCATTCTCGGCCTCAAGGATCACAAGGGGCGTACGGGCTACGATGCGCATCTGGGTGAACGGGGCGTTAAGCTGTCGGGCGGGCAACGCCAGCGGATCGCTCTGGCCCGTGCCATCCTAAAAGACGCGCCGGTCTTGGTTTTGGATGAGGCGACATCCGCTCTCGACAGCGAGGTTGAGGCGCAGATCCAAACAGCCCTAGAGCGGGTGATGGACGGCAAAACCGTCATTGCCATCGCCCACAGGCTTAGCACCATCGCACGGATGGACCGCATCGTTGTGATGGACCAAGGGCGCATCGTAGAGCAAGGCAGCCATACCGAGCTGTTGGCGCATAACGGGCTGTACCGTCGGTATTGGGACCGACAGTCGGGTGGATTTATCGGGGTGGCTGAAGCCGCCGAATAGACCTACAAGCGCGCTATGGACATCAAGATCACACGTTTAGGCCACCTCGGCGATGGTATCGCGGAGGGGCCGCTATTTGCGCCCCGCACTCTTCCTGGTGAGGTCGTCTCTGGCACGCCCAAAGGCGATCGGCTGACGGACATTCGGATCGTCACCCCATCAGAGCATCGGGTCAAAGCGCCTTGTGCGCATTACAACGCCTGCGGTGGCTGCGCG
>NZ_CEZFMW010000109.1:0-12221 GCF_982993085.1 Thalassobacter sp.
TATCGCTCAGCTCGCGGTGGAACAGCATCGTTCCGCATTCGTCACATTTGGTCCATAAATTCTCCGGGATCTCCCTGCGGGAGAACAGGGAATTGATCTTGGGGCGGACGTAGTTGGAAATCCAGTTCATGGGGGCCCTTCGCGCTCAGTTCTTGGTCAGATAACCAGTGTGAGCGAAGTTTGCAATTCACTGTCGCCTGTTACGTGTGCATGCAGACAGAACAGGCCTAGGTGTGGGGGTGTTTTCGGTTCGCCTGTGTCCACATCGGGTGGGCCACTGGGTCCTTGGTCGTTAGCAGATATTTGGCAAAGACATCGCGGTAAGAGCGAAAGGTGTAGCCGCCGTTGCGGGCCAAAAAACGCTCTCGGCGGCTGTTGAACACCGCAGGCAGTTGGTGCCATGGGATGCCGGGGTGAGCGTGGTGCACTGCGTGGTAGTTGTTGTTCAAGAACAATAGCGCGAGGGGGCCGCGATCTTCGATAATGACGGACCGTCCGGCTGCGCGTTCATGGGCTTGATGCTCTAGATAGGTTCGGATTTTCAGCAGGGACATCGCGCCGTATGCGGCCAGCACATAGGCCCAGAGCGGCAGTGATGTGCCCCAAAGCACCCAAGCCAACGGGATAGCTGCGCCGATCATGTGCAACCCGTAGGAGGCCCAGATCCGGCGATTGCCGTCCAACATCGCCCGCAGGTCGCTGGTGTAGAACGGCACAAGGCCAAGGATCGGCCCGATCAACATCCGCCCGATGAGCGTGTTGTTGAACAGCGCTAGCTTTTGGCGCCATGCCGGCAGGGCGTTCCAGTGGATGATGTCTATGTAGTTGGTTTCAGGGTCATCGTAGGGGTCTGTCAGGTTGGGGTCGTAGTGATGGGCTAGGTGGGTGTCCTTGAACCGCAGATAAGGGATGAACAGCCCCAGCGCAGGAAAAACGGTCGCATCGCTGAGCGTCTGGTTGCCAAACGGGTGGCCGTGCAGGACCTCATGCTGGAGGGAGGAATGCAGTCCGATGGTTGCAGCCAACGCGGCTATGATGAGCCATAGCGGTAGGGACGTGGCGGCCAGTGTGAGCCCGGCAAAAGTTGCGTACACGGTAATCAATAGGGCCAAAGTGGGGGCCTCGTCGCGCAACGTCATGGTGCTACCTATCCTCGTCCAGGGGCTATGTGGGGGTCGCGCGGGCCTGTTTTGACTGCGTGCCGCTTTGGCGCGGCTGCACAGGTTCGGCGCGACTGAGCGAGTTATGCTGGAATTTGACGATCGCGCAACCAAAAGTTGCGAAAGACCAGGCTTAGGTCCGCGAAGTTGTGACCCTGATCGCGACCCGCAGCACGGCCCAGAGTGAGAGGGTAACTGCCATATCGCGCGCAATCAGTGGCAGCAGCGTTGCGGTGTCAGCCGCGGTGAAGGGGGTTGTGTAAAGCGCGAGGCCCGATAGCGGCCCATCCAGCGCCACAATAAGCAACGCGAAGGCGTTGTTGGCAAAGTGGAACCCCCAAGCCACGCCAATGTTCCCCGTCACTCGGGTCAGGTCCGCGGCCAAAAGCCCAAACAAACCTGTCGCGGCCACCGTGAGCCACGCTATGCTGGCGTCCGCGCTGGCGTTGAAATGCAGCAGGCCAAAGATCGCGCTGGGCAGGACGGCCCAGATCAGCGGGGACCTAAATCGCGCGGCCAACTGCTGTTGGAGATATCCGCGAAACAAGATTTCCTCTGCGCCGGTTTGAATGAGCAACCCCACCAAAGCGAGTGGCAAAAACATCAGCCAAACAGAGGTCGCGACGTTTGGGACCGGTATGTAGCCCGGATCAATCAACAGGATCGACAATCCGATGATCGCGCCGACCACCCCTGCGCCAAGCCCAAAGCTGCGCAGCACACCGCGCCATGGCCCGAACACTGTGGCGGCGGCGCGTTTGTGCAGGACTTTGGCCGCGATCATCGGGCCAATCGCCATGCCACTAAAGGTGGCCAATACCAACAAAACGGCGCCGGGGGTGTTGCCCGCCGTCAACCGCGCCGACCATATGACCATCGCGTCAAAACCCGCGCTGGCCCAGATCACGCCCAGCAGGGCCAGAATACCGCCAAAATAGACGGCAATGATCAGCATTATCCCCACCAGCAACCGCCAAAGGTGTGGGTGGCTTTGGGCGGGCGCCACAAAGCGCGCGTGCGGGCTATTTGGGTGGGTAAGGTCGGTCATAGGTGTCAGATAAGCGATCAATCCCGGTGCGGCAATCGCGCTTGTTTGTCCGAACCTTGGCGGGTATTGCTTCGCCCAAGAGTATGTGAGGAGAGACCCGATGACCAACCGTCCGGTGGATAAAACCAACCTTCCCAGCCGCCACGTGACCGAAGGCCCGCAACGCGCGCCGCATCGCTCATATTTTTATGCGATGGGATTGGATGAAAAAGAAATCCACCAGCCTTGGGTTGGCGTCGCCACCTGCTGGAACGAAGCAGCACCTTGTAACATCGCGCTGAACCGTCAGGCACAGGCCGTTAAGATCGGTGTCAAAAAAGCCGAAGGCACGCCGCGCGAGTTCACTACGATCACCGTGACCGACGGTATCGCGATGGGCCACGAAGGCATGCGGTCGTCGCTCGCGTCGCGCGATGCGATTGCTGACACGGTTGAACTGACAATGCGCGGCCACTGCTATGACGCGATTGTGGGTCTGGCTGGTTGTGACAAATCCCTGCCGGGGATGATGATGGCGATGGTGCGTTTGAACACGCCTTCGGTCTTTATCTACGGTGGTTCGATCCTTCCGGGTCGGCTAGAGGGCAAAGACGTGACCGTCCAGGATGTGTTTGAGGCCGTTGGTAAGCACCAAGCGGGCAACCTCAGCGATGCTGAGTTGGAAGTTCTGGAACGTGTGGCGTGTCCTTCGGCAGGCGCATGTGGTGGCCAGTTTACCGCCAACACTATGGCCTGTGTGTCTGAGGCGATTGGCCTTGCGCTCATGAACTCTTCCGGCGCGCCAGCCCCGTACGAGAGCCGTGATGAATACGGCGTCGCATCGGGCATTGCCGTGATGAACCTGATTGAGAAAAACATCCGCGCGCGTGATGTTGTGACCCGGAAGTCGCTGGAAAACGCGGCGCGTGTTGTGGCCTGTACCGGTGGTTCCACGAACGCTGGTCTGCACTTGCCCGCGATCGCACATGAAGCAGGCATCGACTTTGACCTGATGGATGTGTGTGAGATTTTCCGCGACACGCCCTACTTTGTCGACCTGAAACCCGGTGGGCAATACGTCGCCAAAGACCTGTATGAAGCTGGTGGCGTGCCTGTTGTGTTGAAGGAACTGCGCAAAGCGGGTCTGATGCACGAAGATTGCATGACTGCGACTGGCTTTTCCATGGGTGAGGAATTGGACAAGATCACCCGCGAAGCTGATGGCCGCGTGATCTATCCAGTTGAAAAGCCGCTGACGGCTTCTGGTGGTGTTGTGGGCTTGCAGGGCAACCTTGCGCCCGAAGGCGCCATCGTAAAGGTCGCAGGGATCGCGCCCGAGGACCAAGTCTTTACCGGCCCTGCACACGTGTTCGAATGCGAAGAAGATGCGTTTGCCGCCGTGAAAGCGCGTGAATACGAAATGGGCGAAGTGTTTGTCATCCGCAACGAAGGCCCCGCTGGCGGACCCGGTATGCGTGAAATGCTGGCCACAACGGCGGCTCTGTCGGGGCAGGGTGTTGGCAAAGAGATCGCGCTGATCACCGATGGTCGGTTCTCGGGCGCGACACGTGGGTTCTGTGTGGGTCACGTCGGCCCCGAGGCTGCGCATTGCGGCCCGATCGGGCTGTTGAAAGACGGCGACATGATTACGATCAACGCCATCACCGGTGAATTGTCGGTCGACTTGACCGACGAGGAACTGGCAGCACGCAAGGCTGCATGGACAGGTCCGCGCAAAACGATCTACGCGTCCGGCGCTTTGTATAAATACGCAAAGCTCGTGGGTGGTGCTCGAAAAGGCGCGGTCACACACCCCGGTGCTGCTGAGGAAGAGCACATCTATATGGACCTGTAGGTCCGCAAGAACCTTGAAACGCCGCCCGGCACTGGCCATGGTGACCGCAGACAAGCGGTAAAAAACCGTGACAGTGCTGGGGCAAGGCATGAGTAGGTATCTTAAAACTGCGCTGTGTTTGAGCGCGTGTGTATTTGTGTCCGGGTGCGCGGATTTCTTGGCTGCTAGCCGAGGTATCCCTGTACAGATGCAAGTCACCGTCGCCGATGGCGCGGTTGTCGTGGCGGGGCCGCGCGGCTTTTGCGTTGATCCCAAAAGCACGCGAACAGTGGGAAATGTGCCCTTTGTGATGATGGGCAATTGTGCGGCTATCTCGGGCGATGGTCGCGCCCCGCAACCGGGGATCGAAGCGGTTCTGACCGCGACAGTCGCCACTTCAGACCCGAATTTCACATTTGATAGCAACGATCCCGCTTTGCCGATCTTTTTTGAGGGGGATGCTGGGCGGGCGGCGCTAAGCCGTGCAGGGGATCCGCGTACCGTTGACGTGATCGAGAGTTTTGCACGTGGGCCGGTGTTTTACGTTCATGCGCGCGATACAAGCCCTGCGCCGGTCGATAATATCGACGCAACCCATTGGCGCGCTCTCTTCGAGGTGAATGGGCGTGTGGTCTCCGCGTCGGTGTTGGATTTCAAGGGCAGCGCGCTTAGCCCTGAGCGGAGCCTGAGCGTGTTAACACGCTTTGCCAACCGTATCCGGACCCAAAGCGTGGGGCGTGGGTCGGATGTTCGCGCAACCGTTGCGCAAGGGGGGGCCACGCCTGCGGGCTTGGGGGCGCAGTTGCGGCCGCTGCCGCGTCCGGATGGGGGGAATGCGGTTGTGCAGGTTGCGCCGACCGCGAGCCGCCCTGTGGCGCGACCCACTACAGTCACCACCCCCCAAGCTACTCAGCCAGCCTTTCCACCGATTGGGTTTTTGCGTCGCCTGTTCGGGTGATCTGCTCGTTCTATCTGTTCTCATGACGCTGCGTTCGGGGTGACGGCTTTGCTGCCCTCTGACAGTCTGGTCCAAACCGGGGAGAGAGACACATGACCGCCTATCCGCATATGCTGGCACCGTTGGACTTGGGCTTTACCACGTTGAAAAATCGCGTGTTGATGGGGTCAATGCACACGGGGTTAGAGGAAACCAAGGATTGGCCCCGGGTCGCGCAATTCTATGCAGAACGTGCGCGGGGGCAGGCCGCGTTGATCGTGACGGGTGGTATGGCTCCGAATGCCGAGGGCGGTGTGTTTCCGGGCGCGGCGGGATTGTTCACGCCCGAGGATATTGCGAACCACAGAACTGTCACGGACGCCGTCCATGCAGAGGGCGGTAAGATCGCGATGCAAATTCTGCACGCAGGCCGCTATGCCTATAGCCCAAATTGCGTTGGGCCATCGCCGGTAAAATCGCCAATCTCACCCTTTGCCCCAACGGAGTTGGATGAGGCGGGGATTGAGAAACAGATCTCTGACATAGCGACCGCTGCTGCTCGGGCGCGCGAAGCAGGGTACGACGGGGTCGAGGTCATGGGCTCTGAGGGGTACTTCCTGAACCAGTTCCTTGTAACGCACACCAATCGTCGTACGGATCGCTGGGGTGGCAGCTATGAAAACCGGATGCGGTTGCCACTGGAAGTGCTGCGTCGGGTGCGTGCTGCGGTGGGCGACGATTTTATTGTGATCTATCGGCTCAGCATGATCGATCTGATACCAAACGGTTCCACCTGGGACGAGGTCGTGCAGCTTGCGCGTGCGGTTGAGAAATACGCCACCATTATTAATACGGGCATCGGCTGGCATGAAGCCCGCGTCCCGACCATTGCCACCTCAGTGCCCCGCCGTGCGTTTACTTGGGTGACGCAAAAGTTAATGGGCGAGGTTTCTATTCCTGTCATTACCTCTAACCGGATTAACTCACCGGAGGTGGCAGAGGGTGTTTTGGCCGACGGGTGCGCGGACATGGTATCTATGGCGCGACCGTTCCTTGCGGATGCGGATTTCGTGGCAAAAGCAATGGCAGGGCAGGCCGATGAGATCGCGCCCTGTATCGCTTGTAACCAAGCCTGTTTGGACCACACTTTCAGCGGGAAGATGTCTTCGTGTTTGGTTAATCCTCGCGCATGCCACGAAACGGAGATCGCGGTTGAGCCTGCCTCCGCGCCGCGGCGGATTGCCGTCGTCGGGGCAGGAGCCGCTGGCATGGCAGCGGCCATGACCGCGGCACAACGAGGCCACAGCGTAACGATTTTTGAAAAGTCTAACCGAATTGGTGGGCAATTGAACATGGCACGAGTCATTCCGGGCAAGGAAGAATTCCACGGATTGGTGGCATGGTTCGAGACAATGGCTGAGAGATTAAGTCTTGATCTGCGCCTTAATTCTGCCGCAAGTGTTGATGCGTTAACCCAATTTGATGAGGTTATTATCGCGACAGGTGTCACACCGCGCGATCCAGAGATCCCGGGGCAGGATGGTCCCAACGTTGTGACGTATATCGACGTTCTAGCGGGCGGTGCGCAGGTCGGTAAACGTGTGGCCGTTATCGGTGCCGGTGGCATTGGGTTCGACGTCGCGGAGTTTCTGACGCACGCGGGCGATAGTCCGACCGAAGTACCTACGCTTTGGCAAAAGGAATGGGGCGTGAGCGATCCGGCCCTTCACCGTGGGGGGGTTGCACCCGAAGGTCCGCAACCCAGTGCGCCCGCCCGGCAAGTCACTCTGTTGCAACGAAAAAGTGAGAGAATTGGCCGGCGATTGGGCAAGACGACAGGTTGGATCCATCGTGCAAGCCTTAAGATGAAACAGGTCAAAATGCTTGCCGGTGTCAGCTATGAGCGAATTGATGCACAGGGTGTTCATGTCCGCGTTGGTGATGATTTGCGGCTGATTGAGTCCGATACCATTGTGCTCTGTGCGGGGCAGGTGCCTGAGCGGTCTTTGGCTGAGGCTTTGACGGCAAAGGGTGTTGCGTGTCACGTAATCGGCGGAGCGGATGTAGCGGCTGAGTTGGACGCGAAACGGGCTATTGATCAAGGCACTCGACTGGCCGTCACGCTATGAGTTGTTAACCATTATATGGCAACAATGATCCTCTAGGCGCCATTAAGCATCCCTTAAAGAACCCTGTTAATGGCTCCGCAGCGGCACAGCTTCGCCCCAATTGGGGGGGATAACGAGGTCACTGCAACTCGTGTGTCTGAGGTGACAAATGGATCGTTTAACGGAAATGGAGGCCTTCGCGACAGTCGTCGATCAGGGAGGCTTCACAGATGCGGCCAAAAAGATGGGGATTTCAAAATCCGCAGTTTCAAAGCACGTCTCGTCACTGGAAACGCGTCTGGGCGCACGACTGTTAAACCGCACAACACGCAGGGTGAGCCCGACTGAAATCGGCCTAGCCTACTACGACCGTGCCCGCCGTGTCTTGAACGATGCGGGGGAGGCTGATGCACTGGTCACGGCCATGCAATCCGCGCCTTCGGGGCTGTTGCGGGTATCAGCGGCTACAGATTTCGGCGTTAACCATTTGTCGCCTGCCTTAGGTGGCTTCTTGCATGAGTTTCCGGACATCACGGTTAATATGGTCTTAAACAACCGCTACGTTGAGTTAATCTCCGAAGGGTTCGACTTGGCCGTCAGGATTGGTGAGCTGGAGGACAGCTCTCTTAGGGCGCGTAAGCTGGCCGATACGCACAAAATGATGATCGCCTCACCGAAGTATTTTGAGGAATATGGCCGACCTGAAAAGATCGACGATCTGAATGAGCATAAACTGCTACACTATTCAAACCAAGCCAGCGGGAATGTGTGGAAACTGACGGCCCCTTCGGGCGAAAAACGTCAGGTGCGATCCGCTGGATGGTTGACTGTAAATGACGGGCAGTCGCTGTTGAACGCGGCGATTAACGGCTTGGGCATCGCATTTCTGCCAAGCTTCCTCTATTCTGATGCGCTGCGCGAGGGCCTGTTAGAGCCAGCTATCAAAGACTTGCCTGTTGAGACGCATGGAATTTACGCTGTCTACCCGCCAGGCCGCTACACGCAGCCGAAAGTACGCGCCTTCATTGATTTTTTGGTAGAGCAGTTCAAGGACCGTGGGCCGGATGAATGGTAAGTCCCGACGCACGAAAAAATAGTTTCAACGGGTTGGAAATGTTCCAGCCCGTTTTTTGTTGCTCAGTTTAGTCGGCGGTCTTCGTTAGGATGACCTCAACGCGTCGGTTTTGGGCGCGGCCCTCGCGGGTCAGGTTGCTGGCGCGGGGGGCCAAAAAACCGATGCCGCGCGCGGCGACTTGGTCTTCGGACACGCCCAGTTTTGTGATTAGGTACTGACGCACGGCCTCGGCACGGGCCTCGGACAAGACAACATTGGGTTCCAAATCGCCCTCGGCGTCCGTGTGTCCAACCAACGCGACCGCGTCGCCCGGAGCGGCCGCCAGATGTTGGGCCAGTGCCTCCAGTGAGGTGAATTTTGTCGCCGCTAAGCTGGCGGACCCGGTGTCAAACACCACATCATCCAAGATCGCGACACCCTCTGCGCGTAATGTGGCACCAATGCCGGATGCGTCGATCCGTGTGGATTTGGTCACGGTCAGGGCAGGGGGCGCGGTCGCGCCGCCAATCACATCCATTTGCACCATATAGCCAGTGCCCGCGCGGCTAACCAAAAGGCTTAGAACTGCATCATCTGTGGCGTTCGTGGCTGTTAGGTAGTGAAAATCGCTTAGGTCGACGAACATGGTGGGCGCAGGCTCAACCTCAATCCCGAAGCGGAAGTCGTAGCCACCGCAGGATTGGGTGGCGCAGGAAAAGGCCACTTCAAACCCGTCGTTTTGGATCTGTTCACGAAATTGCGCCAATAGGGCTGTGCTGCTGGCATAGCTGTCCACGCCCCAAATCAATCGGGTGTGCGCCCCTTCACGCGAGGTGACGGGGACGGTGCCTTGTTCTACTGGCCCGATGGCCAGAGAGTGCACCGCAAGCGGCGATGTTTCACGGAAACGGATGTCGCCGGGCACCGCCAAGTCCAGCGCAAGTGCTGGTCCACCCAGCAAAAGGGCGGCGGCCAGAGGCCCGGCGCCTTTCACCGGGCTTGTCCGTGGTAGTCAGCGTTTGGCGTCATGGCCGTGGCCGATGCCACCCGGTTCGACATGTTGAAAAAGCCGGCCACGCCTGCAAGGTCCCAGATGTCGCGATCGCTGAGGCCCGCGTTGCGCAGGGCCGCGCGGTCGGGGTCTTCGATAGTCGCAGAGGCGCATGTCATCTTGACGGCGAAATCAAGCATGGCGCGTTGGCGTGGGGTGATGTCTGCCACGCGGTAGTTCATGACCAACGCCTCGCCCAGTTCGGGCTGGCCGGACAGCTGGCGCACCGCCGCTCCGTGCGCCACGAGGCAATAAAAGCATTTGTTCTCGGCGGAAACGACCACTGCGATCATCTCACGCTCTAGCTTGGACAGGCCGGATGGCGCGAGCATGAGATCGTTATAAAGTGCGGTGAATGCGTTTAGCTTTTCGATATCAAAGGCGTAGGCACGCAGCACATTTGGCACGAAGCCCAACTTTTCGACACAAATGTCGAAGTAGCGTTGCGTTTCGGCCGGCAGGTCAGCCTGCGGTAGATCAAGGGCGGTGGGTAGATCGGTTGGCGTCATCGGTCTCACTCTGGGGCGCGTCGGTAATGATAGTGTCCCACAAGCTGGCCGCCTTGGGAAGTATAGGCCGCGTTGGCAGGGGCATTGGCGCGGGTCGTGACCATGGAAATTTCATCTCCGCCATTTGCGGCGACCCAATGACACGCAGCGCGTAGGATCCATGCGGATACGCCTTGGCGGCGATGGGCAGAGGCCACTTCAACGGCGTGCATCATGGCTGTTTTGCCGTGTAGCCCGACATAGGCCACACCCGCCGCCCGGTCACCCGCACGGCCTAGAACGGTGGTTTTGGGGCAAGTCGCACGCTCCATTATGGTGCGGCGTGCGGGGCCGATGCCGCCGTTGTCCCACAGGTCATCCATAATCGCGACGCGGGGCCACATGGCAAAGGCTTTGGCGTAGGGCAGCGGCTCGGTGATCAGGGGGGCGATGGGCAGGGCGTAGATGACCGATGGGTCCTCAACGGTATAGCCACGCGCGGCGAGGGCTTCATCCAGGTGATCTTCACCGGATTTGATCATGAATAGGGGGCGCTGCTGAACCGCATGGGCCGCAGCGATGGCGCGATCAATATCCGCCTCGGCCCAGGGTTCAATGGCCGAGATAGAGGACACTCGGCTGCCTGCTCCTTTGGTCTGGCGCAGGCGCCATGGACCCTCGGTCACATAACGTTCCGCGGGCCATGTCGTATCGATGACATCAAAGTAGTCGGTCTTGGTCATGCAAGGGCCGTTTCGAGGGCTGACATCGCCGCATCAAGTGCCGCCTCATCCGGGCCGCGCAGCACAAGGTTTGCGCCATAGACGCCATCCTTCTGGAAGGGGTAGGACCCAAAGGAAATATCCGGGTATTGGGCCGCCACCGCGCCCAAGGGGCCCGCAAGATCGCCTTCGCCGCGCATCATCCGCAGCGTCCGCGACACAAGCGGCTGACCACCGGTCAGAGTGGGCAGAACGCTTTGCACCATCGCTTGGAACACGCTGGGCACACCGGCCATAACATGCACGTTTTCAAGAGTGAAACCGGGTGCCACCGAGACTGGATTGTCGATCAGCGTGGCGCCATCGGGGATGCGTGCCATGCGCAGGCGGGCGGCATTCAGCTCAGAACCTTGGCGATCATAGTGAGCCTGCAAAAGGGCACGGGCATCATCGCGAACATCCACATGGACACCAAACGCTGCACCGATGGCGTCGGCTGTAATATCATCATGGGTCGGCCCGATCCCGCCGGACGTGAACACATGGGTATAGTCGGCGCGCAGTGCGTTCAGGGCGCGAACAATGGCGGGTTGATCATCAGACACCACACGGACCTCTGTCAGGTCGATGCCATGGGCCGTCAATTGTCCCGCAAGGTGGTGCATATTGGCGTCACGTGTGCGCCCGGACAGAATTTCGTCGCCGATCACCAACATTGCGGCTGTTGGGTTTGCTGCGGATTGGGCCATGCTCGGGCCTCCCTTGTTGTCTGTTAAACAAGGGTATAGGGCGAGGCCATGGAGTTTGCCACGCCTTTGATCCGCGCCACGTTGCTGCGCCGTTACAATCGCTTTTTGTCCGATATCCGACTGCCGGACGGAACCGAGACGCGCGCCCATTGCCCCAATCCGGGTTCGATGATGGGCCTCAAGGATGCAGGCACCCCAATTTGGGTAGAGCCAAACGATGATCCCAAGAAAAAGCTCAAATACGGCTGGCGGCTGAGCGAATTGCCGGATGGCCAGATGGTTTGCATCGATACCTCTTTGCCGAACCGTGTGGTGGGCGAGGCATTGCATGGCCGGCAGGTGGTCGAATTGGCCGGCTACGGCCAAATCCGCGCAGAGGTGCCTTATGGCACGAAAAGCCGCGTGGATTTTTTCCTGTCAGAGGCCGCATTGCCCGATGTCTATGTCGAAGTGAAAAATGTGACCCTGTGCCGTGATGGCGATTGGGCGGAGTTTCCGGATTCCGTGACTTCGCGCGGTGCAAAACACTTGCGTGAATTGGCGGATGTGGCGGCTGCAGGGCACCGGGCAGTGATGCTATACCTCGTGCAGCGGACCGATTGTCGACGCTTACGTATGGCGGCGGACCTTGATCCGGCCTATGCAGCGGCATTCGATGCGGCGCGCGATGCAGGGGTTGAGATGTTGTGCTACGGCACCCAAATCTCAGCCAAAGGGATTTGGCTCAGCGACGCTTTGCCCGTTGAATTACACGACCCCGCCACTGGATAAATCGTCCCAAAAGGCGTAGTGAAAAGATGAAGTTGAAGGAGCATACCCGTGGATGACTACCGGGGCAGATTGACCAAAGATGGTATCCGTATCCATGAGGACGCGGATTTCGCTGGCATGCACGCGGCAGGCAAACTAGCCGCCCAAATTCTTGACGATATCGCCCCTTTGGTTGTGCCTGGCGTGACCACCGAGGCGCTTGATAAGGCGATCGAGGATCAGGTGAACGCGGCGGGGGCGACATCCGCCACCATTGGGTACAAAGGCTACAAACACGCCTCGTGCATTTCGATCAACCATGTGGTCTGTCATGGCATCCC
>NZ_CEZFMW010000110.1:0-12034 GCF_982993085.1 Thalassobacter sp.
GACATTCTGGCGGAGATGGCATAATGGGTCTGCCGGAAACCAAACAATCCGAGACAGAAGCGCGGGTCAACGCGCTGACGATGCCCGGTGGTGCTGCGTGGGCTGTTGAGGCACGCAATGAGGCCTTGGCCCGTGTGCAAGCCAAGGGCATGCCTGCCCGCCGCGACGAATACTGGAAGTTCACCAAACCCGCGCGGTTCGTAAGCGTTGAGCCTACGCCAGCCGCATTGTTCGATGCCCAAGAGGAGCCGATGTTCGACGGTATCGACCGCCTCAAGGTCGTGTTCGTCGATGGCGTGTTCGACGCGGAAGCAAGCGACGATCTGGCAGCGGAAAACCTCGAAATCGGTCGTCTGGCGGATGCCACGCAGGCCGATATTCATTGGGTTAAGGACCTGTATGGGATGTTGGAAACCCGAGGCCAGGATCCGGTGGACCGTCCTCTGGCAGCCCTCAACACCGCGTTTGCGACCGATGGCGTGGTTCTGCGCGCGACCGGCCCTGTGGCACGTCCCGTGAGCATCGAGTATCTGCACGCCTCCGAGACCTCTGACGCGATCTTGCACCACGTCATCCGGGTGGAAGAGGGCGCCTCGCTTACCGTTTTGGAAACCGGTCCCGCTGCTGCGCGCTTTAACAAGTGCATGGAAGTGGACGTGGCCGATGGCGCAGCCTTTCACCACATCCGCATGCAAGGTCGGGATCATGAACGTCAGGCTGTCACGCACTCGTTCGGTCGTCTTGGCCGCGAAAGCGTCTACAAAAGCTTTACGCTGACTGTGAACGGTGTGCTGACCCGCAATGAGCATGTGCTTGAATTGCTCGGTGACGACGCTGTGGCACATATTGCTGGCGCCTGTGCTGGCGACGGCGATTTCCACCACGACGATACGGTGTTCATCACCCACGATGCTGTGAACTGCGAAAGCCGTCAGGTGTTCAAGAAGGTGTTGCGCAACGGTGCTGTTGGCGTGTTCCAAGGCAAAATCCTCGTGAAAGAGGGCGCACAAAAGACCGACGGGTATCAGATCAGCCAGTCGCTCTTGTTGGACGACGACAGCCAGTTCCTTGCGAAGCCTGAGCTGGAAATCTATGCCGATGACGTGGCGTGTTCGCACGGCTCGACCACCGGTGCGATCGATGAAACGGCCTTGTTCTATCTGCAATCGCGTGGCGTGCCCAAAAGCATTGCAACCGATCTGCTTGTGCTCAGCTTTATGGCCGAAGCCATTGATGAGATTGAGGATGAGCGTCTACGCGACGACATTCAGGCGCGGTTAGAGGGCTGGTTGGCCCGTCGGCGCAGCTAAGGCCTGATGCCTATCTCACGCGATATTGCACGCAGCTACGTCCGCCCCCGCGCGGTCGTGGCTGAAAAGCTGGCCGCGGGCCGCCGCGAAGACCAGGTGCTTGCCTATATCATGGGCGCCTGCCTCTTGTTGTTTGTGGCGCAATGGCCTGTCCTGGCTCGCGCGGCACATCTTGAGGACGGCCCTCCCTTGGACGCACGCCTTGGGGGTGCTTTGATGGGGTGGCTCATGATTGCGCCACTGTTCTTTTACATCGTTGCCGCTGTTATCCACGCTTTGGCATGGGTTCTCGGCGGCAAGGGCACATGGTTTACGGCGCGCTTGGGGCTGTTCTGGACGTTACTCGCAACGACGCCTTTGATGTTGCTTAACGGTCTCGTGTCGGGGTTTTTCGGGCCGGGGGCAGAGCAAATGATTGTCGGCACTCTGGTGGTGGTTGGGTTTTTCTGGATATGGATTAACGCAATCATCGTGACCGAAGGCAAGGAGGCCGCCGGTGTTTAAGTTCTCAGACGTGCCGAACCTGATCCTCGAAAGCATTCGTGACCCGCAGGAGGGCGCGACACGCATTTTGTCGTTTGCCCCTCCGCGGGAGGCGCTCTGGCTTTTGTTGGTGTTGGTCGCGGTTTTGTCCACCCTGATGAGCCAAGTGGCCTTTGTGCTTTCGGGGGCAAGTGCGGACGCCTCGATGGGTACGCTCATGGGAACCCCTGTCGGTATGGCTGCGATACAGGCGTTGTTCATCGTGGGCACCGTCTATTTGGTCTATTGGGTGGGGCGCGCGTGCGGCGGGCAGGGCAGTTTCGAAGAAACGCTCCTGCTGGTCGTCTGGCTGCAAGTCATCTTTGTCGCGGTGCAACTGGCACAGTTGGTGCTGGCGATCGTTGCGCCATTCCTGACGCTGTTGGTGCTTGTCGCTTCAGTTGGGCTGTTTTTCTACCTTTTGACGTATTTCGTCCTCGTTTTGCACCGCTTCCAGTCGGCGGGCATGGTTTTCGCGGGGATCGTGATCAGCGGGTTCGGGACTTTGTTTGTTCTTGGCCTCGCAATGTCCATTCTCGGGATCGGCCCCGAGACGCTGTCCACCGGAGGGACATTCTGAATGACCTACAATATTGATGCGATCCGCGCCGACTTTCCGATCCTCGCGCGGGAGGTGAATGGCAAGCCGTTGGTCTATCTGGACAATGGGGCCAGCGCGCAAAAGCCCAAGGTTGTGATTGACGCTATCACCCAGGCCTACAGCCAAGAATATGCGAACGTGCATCGCGGCCTTCATTATTTAAGCAATCTTGCCACGGATAAGTACGAGGCTGTGCGCGGCAAGGTCGCCAAATTCTTAGGCGTGCCGGATGAGAACGAGATCGTGTTCACCTCGGGCACAACCGAGGCGTTTAACCTCGTGTCCTATGGCTGGGGTGCGCATAACCTAAAGGCCGGGGATGAGATCATCCTTTCGATCATGGAGCACCACGCCAACATCGTGCCGTGGCATTTCCTGCGTGAACGGTTGGGGGTTAAGCTGGTTTGGGTCGATTGTGATACCAACGGTGATCTGGACCCACAGGCCGTGATTGACGCGATGACACCCCGCACGCGAATGGTGGCGATCACACATCTTTCCAATGTTTTGGGCACTGTGGTGGATGTGAAATCCATCTGTGAGGTCGCGCGCGCCCGCGGTATCGTGACCTGTGTGGATGGTAGCCAAGCGGCCGTACACATGCCCGTTAATGTTGCCGATCTGGGTTGTGATTTTTATGCGATTACAGGGCATAAATTGTACGGTCCTAGCGGGTCGGGCGCGATCTATATGAAGCGTGCCCGGATGGACGAAATGCAGCCCTTTATGGGTGGTGGTGATATGATCCGGGATGTGCACCGTGATGCGATCACGTGGAACGATCCGCCCATGAAGTTTGAGGCAGGCACGCCGGGTATCGTGCAGCAAATCGGTTTGGGCGTGGCGCTGGATTACATGATGGACGTTGGCATGGAGGCGATTGCCGCCCATGAGACGAGCCTGCGTGACTACGCCCGCACCCGGTTGGATGGGCTGAACTGGCTAAACGTGCAGGGTAAATCTGCGACCAAAGCCGCGATTTTTTCGTTTACGCTTGAGGGGGCGGCACATGCCCACGATATCTCAACCGTGTTGGATAAGAAGGGTGTTGCGGTGCGTGCCGGGCATCACTGTGCTCAGCCTTTGATGGACCATATGGGTGTGCCCGCGACATGCAGAGCGTCCTTTGCGATGTACAACACCACCGACGAGGTGGACGCGCTGGTCGATGCGCTGGAGCTGTGCCACGACCTATTCGCCTAATTGGTGAAATCCGCCTCTATCGCGCCCGTGAGCCGTAAAAGCTGGGCGGGCGCGATGGGAAAAACGTGGCGGGGTGTGCCTGCCGCGGCCCAAATCTGCTCAAATGCGTTTAGACGCGGATCGAAATAGATGGGTGTTGGGTTTAGATGTCCGATGGGCGACACGCCCCCAATGGCAAATCCTGTTTGCGCCCGGACTGTCGCGGCATCTGCGCGGCCCAAATCCTGGCCAGCGACAAGAGCGGCCTTGCTAGCATCAACTTGGTTGCCACCCGCCGTCACGAATAGTACGCACCCTTTAGCCCCCTGAAAAACAATGCTTTTTGCAATCTGATCTATGGCGCAGCCCACGGCGTCTGCCGCCTGTTGGGCGGTGCGCGTTTCTCCGGGCATCTCGACGGGAGTTGTGTTGATATTTGCGTCCAGTAGGACGCGGGCGACGCGTTTCAGGCTTTTGCTCATGAGCGCATTGGGCCGGTTGACGTCGGCAGGTGCAAGGGCAAAAGTCATGCTATGACGTTTCTCTCCCGGCTGACCTGCGCGCCGCGCGCCTATGCTCCCGATATCGCTGCTGATTGCCTTGCGCAGGTGCCTGTTCCCGCAGATGCGCGGGCGCTTGTGTCTGGTGCTTCGGGCTGTAGCCCATTCCTGAGCCGCCTTATGCTGCGTGAGGCTGCGTGGCTTGAGGGGGTGTGGGACACCGCGCCTGAGGCCACGTTGGATGCCGTGTTAGACCGCGTCGCAAACCTTGCGCTGGCAGAGGTTGGCACGGGCCTTCGCCAAGCCAAACGGCAAGTGGCGCTTTTGACGGGGCTCGCGGATTTGGGCGGTGTTTGGCAGGGGCTTGAGGTCACTCAGGCACTGACCCGCTTGGCGGATACAGCAACGCACCGCGCCCTGACCGCCTGTGCCGAGGCGGAAATCACGCGTGGCAAACTACCGGGCGCGACGGTTGATGATATCGCCACTGCTGGGGGCATGGTTGCGCTGGCGATGGGTAAAATGGGCGCGGGTGAGTTGAATTACTCGTCTGACATCGACCTCATTTGCCTGTTCGATGAGACGCGCTTTGATCCTGCCGACTACGGTGATGCGCGCCAATCATTTGTGCGGATCACGCGTCGGGCGATGGCGCTGTTGTCTGAGGCGACGGGTGATGGCTATGTTTTCCGCACGGACCTGCGCCTTCGGCCCGATCCTTCCGTTACGCCTGTGTGCCTGTCGATGGAAGCCGCAGAGCGGTACTATGAGGCGCTGGGGCGCACATGGGAGCGGGCCGCGCACATCAAAGCCCGGTCGGCCGCGGGTGATATCACTGCCGGAGAGGCCTATTTGACCCGGCTGAGACCTTTCGTCTATCGCCGCCACCTCGACTTTTCGGCCATCCAAGACGCGCATGATATCCGGCTCAAGCTGCGTCACGCTAAGCGCGTAGGCGGGCCTTTGGTGTTAGAGGGCCACAACGTGAAACTTGGCCTTGGTGGCATCCGTGAGATCGAGTTTTTCACCCAAACCCGGCAGTTGATCGCGGGCGGGCGCGATCCATCCCTGCAAAAGCGCGGCACGCTTGAGGCGCTTGGGGCGTTAAAATCCGCAGGCTGGATTCCAGAGGAAACCCAGGCGACGCTCTCTGAGGCGTATCTGTGGCTGCGTGACGTGGAGCATCGATTGCAGATGGTCCAAGATGCGCAAACCCATAGCCTGCCTCAAACGGCTGAGGATTTTGACAGGTTGGCCGCCTTTATGGACATGGATGCGACGGATTTGCGTGCACGCCTGACCAAGACGTTCAACACCGTCGAAACCTGCACCTCGGCGTTCTTTGCGCCGAGCAATCCGGCGCCAGAGGTGGCAGATTTGCCATTCTCGGACGAGGCTTTGGCGCAGGTGGATCGCTGGGCGACGTATCCTGCGTTGCGCTCTGAAAGGGGACGAGAGCTGTTTACGCGTCTTCGGCCGAAGCTGCTGCTTAGCCTTGGGCGGGCGGCAAAACCCGATGAGGCCTTGTTCAGTTTTGACGGGTTTTTGCGGGGGTTGCCCAGCGGGGTTCAGGTGTTTTCCCTGTTTGCGGCCAACCCACAACTGATCGATCTGATCGTTGATATTTGCGCAACGGCTCCTGACCTTGCGCGGTACCTGTCACGCAATGCAAAGGTGTTGGATGCGGTGATCGGTGGTGATTTCTTTGCGCCATTACCGGACCGAGCGGCCCTGCGGGAGCGACTAAGCGAAGCGCTTGCCACAGCAGGCGACTATGAGGAGCAGTTGGATACCGCGCGCCGCTGGCAGCAAGAGGCGCACTTTCGGATTGGTGTCCACATGCTGCGCGGTACCATTGATACAGACGAGGCGGGCAGCCGTTACGCGGATTTAGCCGAGGCCGTGGTCCAAGCTTTGTGGCCCGCAGTTGTCGCTGAGTTTGAGACCAAGCATGGGACGCTACCGGGGCAGGGCGCTGCGGTGATTGCGATGGGGTCCCTTGGGGCGCGGCGGTTGACGGCGCGGTCTGACCTGGACTTGATCGTGATCTATGACGCGCCGCCGGATGCAGAATCCACCGGTCCAAGGTCCTTGGCGCCCCGCAGCTATTTTGCGCGGCTCACGCAGGCGCTGATCACCGCTATGACTGCGCCGACAGGGGCCGGGCGGCTGTATGAGGTCGATATGCGGCTCCGCCCGTCGGGCAAGCAGGGGCCGGTTGCGACTGCGCTAAGCAGCTTTGACACCTATCAACGCACCGAGGCTTGGGTGTGGGAGCATTTGGCCCTGACGCGCGCGCGGGTCATTGTAGGCGCACCTGATCTTGCCCAAACACTTGAGACCACCCGCCGTGAGGTTTTGGCACAAAGCCGGTTTGGTGCCGATGACGTGCGTGCCGCCCTTGTGGATATGCGCGCGCGATTTATCGCGGCGGGCCGGGTGGGGCACGCGTCTGCCACCAAATCCGGGCCCGGTCGGATGCAAGAAATCGAGTTGATCGGTCAAGCGAACGCCCTGATCGCGGGTCGACCTGTGCGCAGCACGTCTGGGCAATTGGCGGCGGGGGGCGGCTTTTGCGATCCAGAGGATCAGGCGGAATTGGCCTGCGTCTATGCCCAGCTTTCCCAGTACCAGCAGGCGCTGCGCCTTTTGACAGCTGATGACCCGGACCCAGAAACATTGGGCGTTGGCGGGCAGAGTTTTATCTTGAGCCTTACGGGGCATAAGGCGCTAGCTGACCTGAAAACGTCGCTACATGATGCGCCTGCGCGTGCAGATAAGATCATCACGAAGTTGCTTGCCAAGTCCTGCGCACAGGATACCTAAGAACGGCACGCATCAGGCGGCACAGGGCGATAGGAGAGACCATGACAATGGACGGACGCGCGGATTTTGACCCCAAGGGTTTGGTTTGGGAATCCTTTCGGATCGAAGGCATAACGCTGGAAGAGTGCCGCTCAATCTTCTTGGATTGGGCACTGAGCCTGAGTTCGAGTGAGCCAAAACCCGCGATTGAGGCGCTTTTGCAGCGCCATGTGAATGCGGATGATGATCATCCGATGAAGCAAGTGCTGCGCGAAGGTCTTGCAGAGCAGCCGGCGCCCGGACGACGCGGTGGCCGGGCGGCTCGTGTCAGCAGCTAGGGCTGTTGTTTGAGCCCATCGAGGGCTTGGATCACTAAATCACGCCGGGCCATCGTACGCTTGCGCCGCAACTGGCCGCCGAACATTTCGGCGCCAGCGCGGTCTTGGGCGTAGGCCGCGTAAGTGTTCAACGTAAACAAGATCAACTTTAACCGGTTCATGACTTTTTTCTCCCGCAATTGGGTGGAACGTCTGGGTCGGTGGCCGGTCATCCACCTAGTAGGATGGTAGTGCGGCGTCCTGTCGCATCAACTGCAATTGCAGGGCGACGTCGCACAAACGTCATCAAATGGGGAGGAATGGTAGGCCCGGCAGGACTTGAACCCGCAACCAAAGCGTTATGAGCGCTCTGCTCTAACCAATTGAGCTACAGGCCCCCGGCGGAGCCATTGATCGGCGCCGCACCGTGTGCATATCACGGCCAAAAGGGGGGTCAAGCGACAGACGCATCGTTTGACGATCTTAGCTGTCCGCGCGACAGGGTCCTTTCCTTCGGTGTCTGCCTGCGTTATGCCGCCCGCCATAAGCAACGGAGTGCCCCATGACCGAAAAACCCGGCCTCACTTACGCCGACGCAGGCGTAGATATTGATGCGGGCAACACGCTCGTGGAGCGGATCAAACCTGCAGCCAAGCGTACGGCACGGCCTGGGGTGATGGCAGGTCTGGGCGGTTTTGGCGCCTTGTTTGACCTGAAGGGGGCGGGCTACAGCGATCCGATCCTTGTGGCAGCAACCGATGGCGTGGGCACTAAGCTGCGCATTGCGATTGATACCGGTAACGTCGACGGCGTGGGCGTTGATCTTGTGGCCATGTGCGTCAACGATTTGGTGTGTCAGGGGGCGGAGCCTCTGTTCTTCTTGGATTATTTTGCGACCGGCAAGCTGGAGCTGGGCAGTGCGACGCGCATCATCAATGGCATTGCTGCAGGGTGTGAAGCATCGGGCTGCGCACTTATTGGTGGCGAAACGGCTGAAATGCCCGGCATGTATGACGGTGGTGATTTCGACCTTGCGGGGTTTGCCGTTGGCGCGATGGAACGTGGCGCGGACCTACCTGCGGGTGTTGGTGCGGGCGACGTGCTTTTGGGTTTGGCCTCTGACGGGGTGCATTCGAACGGCTATTCGCTGGTGCGGCGGATCGTGGCGCGCTCTGGCCTCGGGTGGGACGATGCGTGCCCATGGGACGCAGAGCAAACGCTTGGCGCCGCGCTTTTGACGCCCACGCGGTTGTACGTAAAAGGGGCTGTTGCTGCCATCAAGGCAGGCGCTGTGCATGGGCTTGCGCATATCACCGGCGGTGGTTTGACCGAAAACCTACCACGCGCATTGCCCGAAGGTTTGGGCGCGCAGATTGACCTTTCGCGCATCTCGGCGTCGCCTGTGTTTGGTTGGCTTGCGCAAGAGGGCGGCTTGGACGAGGCTGAAATGCTCAAAACGTTCAACTGCGGCGTTGGGATGATCGCGATCGTGCCTGCTGACCGCGCAGCTGATGCGCTGGCGGAGTTTGAAGCCGCAGGGCACGCCGTAACCGAGCTTGGCCAAGTGGTTGAGGGCGCAGGCGTAACCTATTCGGGCACACTCGCGTGAGCAAACGCGTTGCGATTCTGCTGTCTGGTGGTGGATCCAACATGATGACGCTGGTCGACAGCATGACGGGCGATCATCCGGCGCGCCCCTGCTTTGTCGGCTCCAACGATCCAAACGCCGGTGGGTTGGCAAAGGCGGCGGAACGGGGCATCCCGACGGCTGCAGTGGATCACAAACCCTTTGGCAAAGACCGCGGGGCGTTTGAGGATGCGTTGCGCGCGTTGATCGACGCCCATGCGCCCGACATTGTATGCCTTGCGGGTTTTATGCGGGTGCTGACAGCGGATTTTGTGCAAGCCTATGAGGGGAGAATGCTGAACATTCATCCCAGTTTGCTTCCTAAATACAAAGGCTTGCATACCCATGCTCGTGCTCTAGAGGCAGGGGATGCTCAGGCAGGTTGTACCGTGCATGAGGTGACACCCCTGTTGGATGATGGGCCGATCTTGGGGCAGGCCCGTGTGCAGATTGCACCGGGTGATACGCCAGACACTCTCGCGCAGCGGGTCCTGACGCAGGAACATCGACTGTACCCAGCGGTACTGCGCCGGTTTGCATCCGGTGATCGTACGCCCGTTATCTTGTGATTGCTTTCCATTCACCGCGCTTTGTTCTAGGCAGGAGCGGAATTGGACAAGACGAACCTAATGGCCGCTAAAAACATTCCCCTGATCACCACCACCGACCTTCTGGCCGCGTTCTGCGCGCGGGCCGCGAAATATCCCTATGTCACAGTCGACACAGAGTTTTTGCGCGAACGGACCTATTACTCAAAACTGTGCCTCGTGCAGTTGGCCTATCCAGGCGAAGGGTTGGATGGTGACGAAGCAATTCTGCTCGATCCGCTTGCAGAGGGGCTCTCAATGGAGCCTCTTTACGAACTGTTCCGGGATGCGGGCGTGGTCAAGGTGTTCCATGCAGCGCGTCAGGATCTTGAGATCTTTTGCGTGGATGCGGACCTGATCCCTGCGCCGTTGTTCGATACGCAGGTTGCGGCGATGGTCTGCGGCTTTGGGGAGCAGGTTGGCTACGAGACGCTTGTGCGCAAAATCGCGAAAGCCAGCCTTGATAAATCGAGCCGCTTTACGGATTGGTCGCGCCGCCCGCTGACGGATGCGCAGATGACCTACGCGTTGGCGGATGTCACGCACCTACGCACGATTTACGAATTCCTCGCGGCGCGTTTGGACAAAACCGGGCGCCGCGCGTGGGTCGAAGAAGAGATGGCAGTTCTGACGGACCCAGCCACCTACCGCGTGAACCCCGAAGCCGCGTGGGAGCGGTTGAAGATGCGGACCTCTAGCCCGCGCTTTTTGGCGATTGCAAAGGAATTGGCGAGCTTTCGCGAAGCCTTTGCGCAGGATCGAAATATTCCGCGCAGCCGGGTCTATAAGGACGATGCTCTGATGGAGTTGGCATCGACCAAGCCGACCTCGCATCAAGATCTTGGCAAATCCCGTTTGCTACTGCGCGAAGCGCGGCGTGGTGACATTGCCGATGGGATTATTGCGGCCGTCGCCAAAGGGCAGGCGGTACCGCAGGATCAGCTTCCAAAGCCGCCTAAGTCCCGGGATCGGGCTGAGATTAACGCAGGTCTTTCTGATCTTCTGCGCGTGCTGCTTAAGGCTAAGGCCGAAGAAGCCGGTGTGGCACAGAAACTGATCGCGACCGCGTCTGACCTTGATGATATCGCATCAGGCATCCGCACGGGCGATTGGCTAAAGGGCTGGCGCGGCAAAGTGTTTGGCGAAGACGCTTTGCGGCTGTGCAACGGTGAGATTGCGTTGTCGTGCCAAGGCACAGCCGTCAAAATCGTCGAGGTGTCGCAGCTTAGCGGCTGACGGTCCGGCGGTTCTGGCCCGCAACGATTGTGATTGTGCGGGCGCTGCCCAGCGTTTGCGTACTGAGGAATGTACCCGCCAATACTTCGCGCGCAGCGTTCGCGCCGATTGGGGCGGTGGTCACAGGCTGCTTTACACGAAATTCAAATGTCAGCCCTGTGGTGTCGTCGTCTGTATCGACTGGCACCAAAACAGCTTCCCAAAACCCCTGAGTGCTGGCGAGCCCTAAGCTTGAGATGATCGCACCACCGGGAGTAGGTTCAACCTTGAGGTTTAGAACCTGCGCGATCAACACATCGTCACGGATCTCAGCCGCAGTGTCTGGCGTCGCTGCAACGGTTTCACGATCGCCGCCAAACCAGTTGAACGGATTTAGGCGGCTTTCTGATACGCGGCCACAGCCCGCTAAAACCACTGCCGTTACCACGGCTGTCACCATCCACTTGCCCATTTCCTACCCCTGTTTTTGCCGCACTCGTGTTGATTGATGCGTAGCCCAATCCCGCGCCGGAGGAAAGTCCGCAGCCGCACGAGGTGTGTAGGGCATTGGGTCTGGACCTTTGGGTCCTGACGGCCTAGCTCGTTGCCCATAGAAAAAGGAGCCCACCATGGCAACAGAAGCCTTTGAAGAGCTGACAGAGACATTCGAGTTTCTGGACGATTGGGAAGACCGCTATCGTCATGTGATCGATATGGGTAAGGCGTTTCCCCCCTTGGATGAGGCCGTAAAGGTCCCCGCAACCAAGGTGGACGGGTGTGCCAGCCAAGTCTGGATCTTGCCGCGGATCGAGGGGCAGGGGCCAGAGGCGCAATTCGATTTCGAAGGCGAAAGCGACGCAATGATTGTGCGCGGCCTGATTGCTGTTTTGCACGCACTTTATGCCGGCCTATCAGTCAAAGATGTGGCCGCGGTGGATGCACCTGCAGAATTGGCGCGGCTCGGTTTGAATGACCACCTTTCGGCGCAACGCTCTAACGGATTGCGTGCAATGGTTGAGCGTATTCGCAAAACCGCGCAGGAGGCGGCAGAGGTTTAATCTGCCCCAACCTTCAATAATTTAGCCTATTTGACTGGACCAAAAAAAAGGCCGAGCACAAGGCTCGGCCGAAGTCCAACAGGGAGGTGAAGGCGCGAGCCGAAGCTCATCAGCGCCCTCGAGAGATCAAATAGGTGGCAAAGTGCTTTACAACAAGGCACTTTTATGACGCGGTTGCGAATAGCCGCTATGCGTGTGCAGAATACCTAGTCGGTAATGCTGTTTTCGGCGGCTCGTTTGAGCTTACGATAGGCGATGACCTCTTCTTGCACAAAATCCCGAAAGACTTCGACCCGGCGTGAGTGGCGCA
>NZ_CEZFMW010000111.1:0-12011 GCF_982993085.1 Thalassobacter sp.
AGAAAATGATCAGTAGGGCCGCTAAACGGGTTTCAATTGGCTGGGTACAAGTAGGACAAATTTCCATTGCGGACCTTTAATTTTCTTGTTGAACGACAGCTCCGTCCCGCATATCGAACATTGGTGTAGATCGCAATGAATGACCGCATTCCGCCCAAATCGACGATGTGTACAAGTCCCTTTGCAGGCACCAGTGGCCCCCGCATCATGGCAACACGCGAACGGATGCATTCCGGTATGCTACTGCCATCTCACGCAACGCTGCCGGCTCCACCACCTCAACCTCTGCACCCCACTTGGCGAGATGCCAGGCCATCTCGACTTGCCCGCTGGCCTCAAAGCTGACCAGCAGCCCTCCATCCTCCAAGTCGGTCATTTCCTGCTTGGGATGAAACTCGAACACCCTGGCCGTCGGCGCAGCGGCTGGGCTGAACCGCCACACAACGCGGGTAAACTCCTCGTCCGAATGAAACGACCCGAACGATCGAGCAGCGTAAGATTCAAGGTCGAAATCCCTGTCCTTTTCGAACCAGTCATTGGTGATCTCGGCTTTTTCGATGCGATCTATGCGGAAACGGCGCAGTTTGTGATCCTTGGCTGCATCACGGGCAATCAGGTAATGTCGCGTGCCCAGCAAGACCCCATAGGGCTCGATAACGCGCTTGCGCGGTTTGGCATCCTGCGCCCCCTGGTATCGGATGATGAGCCGGAACGGCCCTCTGAGGGCAGCCGAAACGACGTTCAGCACAGCCGGAGAGGTTTTGACCTTCGGGCCTGGGCGGCAGGCATAGCCTTTGGCCTCGAGGATCGCCTCAGCATCCACCTCCATGCTTCGGGCCTGTGCTGACGGCAAGGTTGCCACCAAACGGTCACGCAGGGACCGAAGTGCCTCCACTTCCATATACGCGCCCTCGCGCTCAGCCCGCGTGATGCTAGCCTCGAGTGCGACAAGTTCCCGGCGATAGAGCCCTTGCATGCCGAGCATGCTGGTGTCGCGCAGCTTCCACCGGCGACGCCGCTCGCCGTCCGTCTGATGGGAGATACTTGGGAAGACATCTTTCAGGGCAGCAATCATGCGCTGGGCGGTCCGCTCGTTCACGCTGAACGCTTCGGCGACCTCCTTTACAGTGATGCCACCATGCCGGCTGGCCGACATGCCTGCGAGCTTCAACAGGTCTTGTGCCTTTTGGAACGACATGGCGCTTATCCCCGACAGTTCTTGACGTAGTGCCTGGGTTATAACCCGAGAGAGGACGATTCGTCCTAAGGATGCCGATCGATTGGAGAATTTGGCAGTCGCCGCATGAGCGTGAGTGCGGGGGTGCAGCTTCATGCGGCCTGCACCCCGGAGTTTCTGCCTCGCTGCCACTTGGGCGGCGTCAGCAACTTGCCAGGCCGCCCGCTGTCTTACCTCGACATCAGAACTGGAGCCCACATGGCACTACCTCAAAGAGCATTCTTCACCCTGCATGAAACCGCATCCCGATGGGGCTGCACGATCGCCGACATTGGCGGTTGGGCCACAGAAGGCAAGCTGGACATCGTCACAGGGGTTTCTCTCGCGATCTGCGGCGACGAGAAGGTCTCAGGCAAGATCACGATCTCGCCGATGGACATGCTGCCCCTCTTTCGCCGCAGCGGAACCGGCCCCACGGTCATCAAGCTACAGCGGATCAAGCCCGAGCATTCCCAAGACTGGTGCTACGTCACCGAGCCCGCGGATGGGGTCGAGGTGTCCATCGCGGACCTGTTGATCACCGGTCAGGACGTGCTTCGGTTCGAAGACGAATATGACCTGCTGCGCCGCATTGGCGGCGGCACCGGCGCCCTCTCGCCCTACGACTGGGAAGGCATGTATGTGGCCCTGCTGAAGCGCGTCCACGAACATGGCATTCCAGAGACCCAGGCCGAACTGATAGGTTATCTTCAGGACTGGTTCGCCGATGTGGCCGAGAACGGGGAGATCCCCGACGAAAGCACAATTCGCCGTCGCTTGCGCCCCTTCTGGCGCGCCATGCGCGGCGAGAAGTAAGCGGCCCCAGCTTTTAGGCCCGCTTGGCCTCTTTCTCGGCATCCGCGTCATGCACAATCTTCGGGCGTGGCCGGAACATGCCGGCCACGGCATCGACCCCAGCGCGCAGAGGCGAGTCCATCAAATGCGCATAGCGCAGGGTCGTCTGCATTTGGCTGTGGCCAAGAAGCTTCCCGATCATTTCCAGCGAAGCGCCGCCGCTGACCAAGAGCGAAGCGAATGTATGGCGCAGATCATGGATGCGCACATCCGGCAGATCTGCCTCGCGCTGCACCTTCACCCAAAACCGGCGGATTTCCTTAACGGGCTGGCCCGGCACATCACCGGGGAAGAGCCATGGATTGCCCTTGGGTACCACGAGCGCCCGCTGGCGCACGATCGCTGCCACATCAGCTGAGATCGGCACCCGGTGGATTTTGCGCTGCTTGGTGGTGGCTGCGGGCTTCGACCAAATTCCAAGCTCCAGATTGAATTGCTCGAACTGCGCCTGTCGCACCTCCCCAACGCGGGACCCCGTCAACATGCAGATGCGGATAATGCCCGCGGCGCGTTGATCCTCGGCCGCATCTAGCACTTCGGCCAGTCGGCCGATTTCTTCATGGGAGAGAAAGCGCTCTCGCGCCGTCTCGACGCGTTTTTTGAATCCGGCGGCAGGATTATCGGTGCGCCAGCCCCATTGGATGGCGAGATTGAACATCTTACGCAGCACCTCACCCACGCGATTGGCGCGCACCGGCGTGGGCTTGCGCCCCTGCAGCTTGCGCGCACGATTGTTGGGCTTCGCCTTCGATGGCCGCGCCCTGCCCTCTGCGATCAGGTTCAGAAGCTTTGTCACATCATGCGGCGTGATCTCTGTGACCAGCTTGTTGCCCCAGTGCGGTGCGACCAGTTTGGTCAGGAAGGATTTATGATCAGCCGCGCTTAGGGGCGTCAGAGTCGAGGCATGCTCGATCAAATACCGCTCGATCATGTCGTTGAAACGGGGCGCCTCTCGCAGCGTGTCGCGTTCCTCCATCGGATCTGTGCCTTCGTCGATCAGGCGGCGCAGTTCCCGGGCGCGTTCCCGAGCAGCCGTAACGCTCCATTCGGGCCAGCGCCCGATCGCCATGCGGCGCTGGCGGCCAGCAAAGCGGTAATCCATCACGAAGGACCGCTCGCCAGAGGGCATCACGCGGATGGAAAGCCCCCGTATCTCGGTGTCGAAAACCTGGTAGGCCCGCTCCTCTTCCGGGATCTGCTCACGCACTGTTTTATCATTCAATCGCAATCGGTTGACCATGTTCATACCTCCTTCATGCGCATGACACAGGCGTAGATGCGCAGGCTTATCAAGCGAAGCATGAGGCTTTTGGCGGCATACAGGCGGTGACCGGCGGTGATGCGCCAAAACCCTGCCGGTCATTGAAATCATGGGAGAAATTACCGGGGAGCGTTCATCGCCCTGGGCGAATCTACCGGCCTGCAGAGTATGTTTCGCGCCCCAAAACACGCTCCGCAGGCCATCTCACTCCCTGACCAAGGCCAGATTTTGTAAATTCCGTTTAAAATCAATGACCGGCAAGGGTCCGGACCCCTTGCCGGTTGGGCGAATACTTTTGAACGCACGAGAAACCCGCTGAAACACGGCGAAATCTTGTAAATTGGCCGATTTTGGGCCGTCACGACTCTTCTCCAGCCAATTTGCTCGGCTTCTGCAACGCCCTGCGCCGCAAACTCGACCGGCGCCAAAACAGCAAAAGCTCAATGCTATCAATGACCGGCAGCCATTTGGCGCATCACCGCCGGTCTCCGCCTTCCCGCCACCCTTTCCGCTCTGCGCTTCTGAACACCTGAACTCTGCCCGTGCCGGGCCAAACTCAGGAGAACCCAGATGCCAAACATTGGAACTGCCGCCCGATCCAGTAGCCCGCAGCGCCTGATGAGCGGTTGGATCAGCCGCCCCGACCTCGCCCTTGAGCTTGGGGTCACCGTTGAAACCCTGCACCGCTGGGAGAAGATCCGCTTCGGCCCGCCCTGCGTGCGTGCCGGTCGCAAGATCTATTATCGCCGAGATGCCGTGCAGGAATGGCTGATGCTGCAGGAAGCCCCTGCACCGCGTCGTGCGGGGTCACGCCGATGAGCCTCCCCCTTCCCTTTCGCAAGCCCAGCGCCCGGGACCGTGTCCGCCAGGAGTGGATTGAGGAGCGTCGGCGCGAGGCGCGCATGGTGGTCGCCGATATGGTGCACCATTCAGACTATCTCGTTCGGCTCGCCTGCAATGTGCTGGCCCAGCATGGTGAAACCCCCGAGGAGCGCGAGGACGCGCGCATCCTGCTTGTCGTCCTCGATGCCAAAATGCCGGGGCGGCTGCCCGCGCCAGATCGGGAGGGCCGCTCATGAAGCGACGCGGAACACCAGAAGCAGATCTGCAGCGCGCTGTCGTGACCGCGCTGCGCTTTGCCCTCCCCAAGGGCGCCATCATCCATCACTGTGCCAATGAGGTGACCGAGGCCGGCCCGCGTGGGGCCAAGCGGCAGGCGATACTTGTCGGCATGGGCGTCCATCCCGGATTTGCCGACCTGGTCATCCTATGTGATGGCAAAGTTCTTTTCCTCGAACTGAAATCCCCCAAAGGTCGACTCAGCCCAGCGCAGGAGGCATTCCGTGACGCGGTGCTGGCCCTGGGCTTTGGCTGGGCTCTGGTACGGTCGTTGGACGATGCGCTGGGCGCGTTGGCAGACCACGGGTTCACAACGCGTGTGGCCTCTCCATCTGGGAGGGTCGCACCATGAGCCATGCCGCCACAAACTGGGCCATTCAGCAGCGCGGGCTCAAGCCCACTACCAAGATTGTGCTTTGGCACCTCTGTGACCGGTTCAACCCCGACTTCGGCTGCTTCCCGTCCCAGGAACAGCTCGCCCATGATTGCGAGATCAGCCGATCAACGCTGAATGACCATCTGGCACTGCTCGAGAGCGCTGGGCTGATCCGCCGCGTGCAGCGGCTAAACCCAGGCACCAAGCGACAGATGCCGACCCGCTACATCTTGGCCTGCGAGCCGGGCTTTACCCAAGATCGCGCGGACCCGGGTCCGGAAACCGGACACGGCTCCCAAGCTACCCACACAGGCGAAGCAAAGGATCCGGAAATAACGGCCATTTCTGAGGATAACTCTGTGGATAACCCGCACCTGTGTCCGAAATCCACACACGGAGCCGTGTCCGATTTTGACCCCGACCCGTGTCCGGAAAATGCCGATTCCCGTGTCCGAAATCCGGACAGTAACCTTGTAAGAGAACCAGTAAGTAAACCAGTAAAGGAGGAGGAGGACGCGCAAGCGCGCGAAATCGTCGATGAAGAGTTTTTCGGATCGCTGCTCACGGCGCTGGGCTTTGACCCCGACAGCCCCCTGCCCGGCTGGTGGCAAGGCTGGCCGCCCCGGGAGCATGTCCGGCGCTGGCGGGATGAACTAGGGCTGAGCGAAGCCGAAATCCTCGAGGCGGCAGAAGCGTCGAGGCAGGAACACCCCGAGCCGCCCGACGGGCCAAAGGCGCTAGACCGGGTCATGCAGCGCGCCGCCCAGCGCAAGGCGGATGAAAAATACCGGGGTCGGCGCAAAGCCCGCAAGCCCGCGAAGTCGGAAACCCTACCAATCACCGACTTGCCCGTATTCTACGCCGAGATGGTCAACTCCGATCGCTACCTGCCCGTCAGCGCGATCTCCAACTCCATGCGCGATGCCATGCTGGCCCGGGGCCTCGTGACCGCAGAGCGCCTGCGCGAACGAGGTATCCGATGAAACACGATCGCAATCTTCACACCCACTCCCCACGCACCAGTCATGGGCGACCAAAGCGCGTCATGTCCGTACAGCAGGCGCTGGAATGGGCGTTTCGCGTTGAGCATGCGCAGCTGGAGCTACCCGAGCCGCCCGACCCCGAGCGTGGTCAGGGATTTGGCTTTGGTCTCGAGTACGTCCTCATGCAGAGGGCGGCGCTGGGCTGCAAAATCGACGGCGGCCAGTACAAGATGGGCACCTACACGCACGAGGATGCCGAAGTGATCGCTGCCACCGTGGCTGGGATGCCCGACACCCTCGGCGGAAAGCGCATGGCCATTCGAGTGGCAGAGCTCGCCCGCGCTGGGCTCACACCCGATTGGATGCCAGGGGCTGTGCCGCGCTGTGTCCCTGTGGAAATGAAACGCAATCGGCATGGGGATCATGCAACGACCGTGGTGGTCGGCACCGAGCGCGTTCTATCCCGCGGGAAGTGGCGGACCGTGGAGGTGCGGGCATGTCCGGTGATGTTTCGGCCGGATGCGAAGCAGATTGAGGCAGCGCGGCATGGTTACTCTGAATGGCTAGAAGCGCTTGAATGGATCCTCGATTGCCTCAAAGCAACACCCATACTGCGCGATATCGAATTGGGACGAATATTGCCAAAAAGCAAACCCTGGACCACAAAACGTGAGAACTCAGAGCTGTGAAGTGGAGGGCTAAAAAATAGAGCGCGCATTCAAAAAATGGGCGCTCCAATGCAGAATTGATACTAAGCGTCTATGCGACCCACTCAAGCCTTATTTTTAAGCGATTCAGATGGGACCAAGGGAGAAGTCCCTCTTTCTGCAATCTTCCTACGACTATGCCAGGCGCAATACTTTGTTCTTTTGCGAAGATCTCTATGGCCTCAGAGCTACGAGGGCTTGATACTATGAATTTTTGCCACTCCTTTTCCGGAATGAGAAAATTTGACGCCCAAGTATTTGCCTCCTCCTCAATCGGACTTTCGTTTCCATCTCGCCCATCAACAAAAACATTTCTAAGTTTGTTGTGCTTTTTTCCATGCAGCAAGATATGTGCAGCTTCATGAAAAAAGCTGAACCACAAATGATCGTCTGTTTTGTGACGCGCACTCAACTGCAAAACGGCCTTAGTGGGTGATTGCCACCATGCTGCGCCACTCAACGCTGTACGCGGCAGGGGTTTCACAAGCGAAAAAGCGACGCCGGCGTCGTTGCAAAGCCGAACGGCCTCAGGAATCGCCACATCTATCGAACATCTTGTTAGTTTACGCACCTCGGCCAATGCGGAACGAAATTTTGAGGCTTGGTACTCGGCACACTCTTGTTCTTCAGCGACCAGCTCACCCAAGCGGAACCAAGTGGCCAACGCACTAACCTCGCTTTTAAAAGAACTGGAATGACGATAGGCTATATTGGTCTCACTATATTTTGCCAGCCAAGCATCTACTGACGCCACACCAAAAAAGCTCAGTAGTTTTGAAACGCTATCTGCGACAGAAACTGGCTTAGAAAAACATCCCCGCTTTACCAGGTCGGTAACCGGGAAAGATTTTGCCCACCCTTCCAAAAGCAATGCAGACTCCGCCTCGGCATCACGAGCCTGCTTGAGCTTGTATTTTGCCTCGACGCCAAGCCAGATATTTGCCGAAACTCCTAAAACCTTTTCGAACTGAAGAGCAGTTTCAGGCTCGAGAGAAGCCTTTCCAGAGATAATTTCGCTAATTAGCTTGGGAGACCGACCACAGCGCCTCGCAAATTCTGCATGCGAAATGTTGTGCATCTCTAGTCGCTCCTCAAGCAACCAGCCGGGTGGAACCGCATAAGAAGGGTTAAATTGGTTCTTTTGGTTGGTCATTCTTTCCTCCTTCAGTGGTAATCGACCACCTCAATGATCATCACCGCTGTCACGTCCTGCCTGCTAATTCCACCGTCAGCTACGCGCGGAATTGGATCATGATCTACTTCAAAAACCAGCCGCTCAGGGTGCACTAGATCCACAGCAAACTGTTCATCCCGGTTCTCTGTTAGCTGATGACATCTTTCCGGCTTGTCGACGGGTACCTCGGCTAAGTTCGCGGCCGCCTCAAGGACAGCCATTCGGGTCATGATCGCACGAGCCATACGATCACCATAATCTTTTCTTAGGGCTTTCTCGTCCTCGAACACCTTCTTCATCTTCTTCTTCTTGAAGCTGATATCCATGTGGAGCGCCATTTCGTTTCCTACAAGGTAACGCTTTACAGCGCGCCTGCAAGATCTGCAATGCTTAACAGCACCGTGACGTCTAGGAACTAAGGGATTTTTGGGCTTGGACCATCATCCCCCTTCCCATGGTTCCTCCCCGGGCCTTTGCGTATACGGGGGGGCGCAGCGCGCAAGTTTCCTAGCGACTTGGATTTTCACCGGGGAATCCACTTTGGAAGCCACCCCACCCGCTCGCACTGTTTTATGGATTTATTTCATTGACTTACAATTTTTCAGAGGTGGATTTTAGTATTTTTGTCAAGAATCCACCTAAGCCAGTTTTGGATTCACGGTCTCCAGCTGGGATCCACCAACCCCTAAATGTGACTCCGATTCACATTTTGGTTTGACATTCCTAGCCCCCTTGACGTACCCCTTGATCATCGAAGATTTGCGCCCCGGGGATGACCCTTGCGGGCGCTTTTGTTTTCCTGACATCGCGATCGCTGACACGCCCCTATTTTAGGGCGCGCTCCAATTTGCGACGCCCCTGCCCCGTGAGCCACCAACACCATGGATCTTGTCTTTGCGCCGCGCCAGATTGAGGTCTGGCCGATCGAGAAGCTGCGCCCTTATGCCAAGAACGCGAAGATCCATGGCGAGGCCCAGGTTGCAAAGATTGCGGCCAGCATGGCGAAGTTCGGATGGACTGTTCCCTGCTTGGTCGCGGACGACGGCGAGTTGATTGCCGGTCATGGACGCGTGCTTGCGGCGGGCGCGTTGGGCCTGACGGAGGCCCCTGTCATAAAGCTTGGCCATCTTGATGAGGCAGAACGACGTGCTTACCGGATTGCCGATAACAAGCTGACCGAACTTGGCGAATGGGACGAAGCGATGCTGCGCGACGAGATCGCGGGGTTGCTAGCTGAAGATTTTGACCTCGATCTGCTGGGCTTCTCGGATGAGGATCTGGATGCCTTGCTACAGGATCCAGAGACGGTGAGCGACGAAGGGGCCGTTGAGGGTGAGGATGATATCCCTGAGCCGCCGGTTAACCCAGTATCCGTGACGGGTGATCTCTGGCAGCTCGGGCCGCATCGGCTGATCTGCGGGGACAGCACTAGCGCCGATGTGGCTGGGCGCCTTCTGGACAGCGTCAAACCGCTGCTTATGGTCACCGATCCACCTTACGGCGTGGAATACGATCCCTCCTGGCGCAACCAGGCGGGCGCGGCCAAGACGAAACGCACCGGCAAGGTCCTGAACGACGACCGCGCGGATTGGCGTGAGGCCTGGTCGTTGTTCCCTGGCGATGTGGCCTATATCTGGCACGGCGCCCTGCATGCAGCGACTGTGGCCGACAGTCTGATTGCCGCCGGTTTCACCATCCGCTCCCAGATCATCTGGGCAAAGGACAGGCTGGTGCTCAGCCGCGGCGATTACCACTGGCAGCATGAACCCTGCTGGTATGCGGTACGCGCCAAGGGCAAAGGTCACTGGGCCGGCGATCGCAAGCAGACCACACTGTGGCAGATCGCTAACAAGGATCAGGATGCAGAAACTGTCCACGGGACACAAAAGCCGGTGGAATGCATGCGCCGCCCAATCTTAAACAACTCCAGCCCAGGTCAGGCGGTCTATGAGCCGTTCATGGGATCTGGGACCACGCTCATCGCGGCTGAGACCACCGGGCGCATCTGCTATGGGGTGGAATTGAACTCGGTTTACGTCGATGTCGCTATCGAGCGCTGGCAAGCCTTCACCGGCGAGGAGGCTGTCCTAGCAGACAGCGGCGAAACCTTCGCGGCGCTCAAATCCAAGCGGCTGGCTGCATGATGCAGTCGCGACGCCAATCGCTGATCGAGGCGGTCGCCAATGTCGTGGTCGGTTATGCGCTGGCCGTGATCACTCAGATCGTGGTGTTCCCATGGTTTGGGCTGCAGATCTCTTTCAGGGATAGCACCGCAATCGGAGCAATATTCGTATTGGTCTCGCTTGTGCGCAGCTATGCGATCCGCCGAGTGTTTGAGCGCAAAAAAGAACCAGCCGAAGCTGGTCCTAAGTGAAAGCAGCTTTGCAGCTGAGGCGCCGCAAGGCGATTAGATCGGAAGGTAGTCGATCTGCATCGACAGTCAGATTTAACACGTCCGTTTGCAAGTCTAATTCTGAGGGCGCCATCAAAGAGGAAAACGTAAAGCTCATTTTACCGCGGCAATATTATAGCAACGTCCGCGCTCACGATCATTCGTACTGACAATTTCTAAGCCCAGCTTCTTCTTGAGCGCGCCAGAGATTGCACCTCTCGCCGTATGTGCTTGCCAAGATGTCGCCTCAACAATCTCGGTGATCGAGGCACCTTCGGGGCGCTGCAGCATGTCGATCAACAGGGCCTGCTTGGTACCTTGCCGGATAGAGACCAGCTTAGGCTTAAGGCCTTCACTTGCGTCTGCGGGCACTTCTGTAGATTTGACCGCTGTCTGAGCCTTTCTGATAGTGCTGACTGTGCTCGCGACGACCGGGTCAATGCCGATGGCATCAAGTCCGGCCTCAGTTGCGATCAAGGTCGTGCCATGACCATCGCCGGTCTCACGCCAGAGCGGTTCATGACGCCGGAGATTGGCATCGATCTCTTCAAGCCAGCCGCGCTCGATCATTTTACTGACGGCCATCTTGGCAGCAGCGCCTGCCAACCCCTTGGGCAGCGGCATGGCCAAGTTGCCAGGGCGGGATGCGGCACCTGTGAGAATAATGGTTTGTGTATCGGTGAGTTTGGGCATCGATGCTTCCATATTTTGGGTGTTGATGCGCGCCATCAGTCGGCGGTGTCATTCGCGGCGATAACCGCAAAGTGCTGCACCCAGCCGGTGAGGTATGGCAGTCCCGCGGGAATGCCTTCTTCGCGCTGGGTCTCATTGCTGATCGCCCAGGCCTGCCATTTCTCGATCGCCTTAATGATCGCGGTTTCATTGTTCATGGCGCGGCCTTGCAGCGCGTCAATCACATCATCTGCAAAATGCCGTCCCATGGAGCTGTCCAAAAAATCTCTGATGCCGCGCATCTCATCCTCGGTACCAGCGCCTGTCGCCAAACCGATAAAGGCGCAGGCCACCGTCCAAATCCAATCCGTGGGTCTGTCCCGCAAGGCACAGGCGGTCATCTGCCCGTAGAACCCATAGGCCTCGTTTTGACTGGGCAGAACGAGCTCGGTCATTGCTTTGCCTCCAAATCCGCCCAGGCTCCGTCGTGCCAGACATACAGGTAGCCAAAGGCGCGGGTTGGTCGCGGCAAGACCAGCGGCGCCTGCGGCGGATCGAAACAATCCAGCGCGTCGGCGCTGACTTGCCGGATCTCGCGGGCGGCAAGGATGTCCTCGGGCGTCCAAGCGTGAAGTACCGTCAACATGTGCTCGGGGTAGCCGTCGTAGTGGACGTAGACATGCGCCCATTCTTCGGGTCCAGTCTGTATGGCAATCTGTGCGCGGGTGCTCATTGCATCGCCCTCACTTCTGCTGCTCAAGCAGTGCGAGGAGGACCGCGGCCATGCCGCCGAGGTATTCGCCGCGGCGGAACACGATCTCGTCAATGTGGCCGGCGTTGTCGATCGCAGGGTCAACCGCGAGGTCGTCTGCCATGTGCGGCATCAGGCGTTTGGCTTCGGCGTTGTAGCGGGTGGCAATGGTCATCTGTGTTTCTCCAATCAGGCTATTTGCTTGATGTGAGAATCGCTCGACACGGAAGTCTAATCAACTCAAATAGACGTATTTATCCGTTTAATAACAATACCCTGAGGCTCTGGAGCAGGTCATGGAAGGACTATCTGAACGCGGCTACGCCGAGCATGCGGGGATCTCCCGTGGCGCTGTGCAAAAGGCGCGCAAGACCGGTCGCTTGGTGCTCTTTGCCGATCGGTCAATCAACGCAGCAGCCTCAGATGTACGTCGTGGAGCGGCGACTGATCCGGTGCGTGTTTCGCGGGATGGTGGGCACAGATTTCATCTGATCGTGGGCAGTGA
>NZ_CEZFMW010000112.1:0-11992 GCF_982993085.1 Thalassobacter sp.
CCCACCATGATGGCAATCAGACTTTCCATCAGACTTCCTCTTCCAGCGCGAGCACCATGGCGAGGATTGACCCCAGCACCACGAGGTAAACGCCCACGTCAAATATCAAAACGGTCGAAAGCGGGATGCCTTTTTCGGTCTCGGTCGCGCCGAGAAACAGCCACTGGCCGGTGAAAAAAGCGTCACTGTCGAATAGGGCGGCAACGCCGGCAAAAAGGGCAATGCCAAGACCCGACATAGCGATGTCGAGAGGATCAATCCGAAGAGCCGCACGCGCCTCAGCAGAGCCATGCGCCATAGCATAAAGGACAAACCCTGATGCGCCGATCAGCCCCCCGATGAAGCCACCGCCTGGCTCATTGTGGCCGCGCAGTAGCATATAGATCGAAAACACCAGCAGGAGCGCCACCATTAGGCGAGTGGCTGCTCTGACAATAAGGGAGCTCATTTCTCTTCTCCTTTTGGCGTGCCGCGTAACAGTACAAAGGCACCCAAGGCCGCGATCACGACCACGGCAATCTCACCAAAGGTGTCGAGTGCCCGGAAATCCACGAGGATGACGTTTACGATGTTGCGGCCGTAGGCTTCGGGCCATGACGCCAGCTCAAAATAATCCGTGAGGCGGCGATCCAGCGGTTCAGCCATAGAGCCGAGCAAAACGATTGCGGATGTTGTCCCGACAAGGATCGCAACAAGCGCATCCCAGCCCCGGATTTCGGCCACCTTCTTGGGGTTTAGGTAGGGCAGTTTCAGCATTGCGAGAGCGACCAGAACGACGACCAATGTTTCCACCAGTAGCTGCGTGATGGCCACATCAGGCGCGCCGAACATAATAAAGATCAGCGCCACGCCAATGCCGACGACGCCCAATGCCGCAACGGCTGTCATCCGAGAGTTCGCGGTTGCCGTGACAAAGGCACCAGCGGTGATAAAGATCAAAACTGCCCAATCCCGAAAGGCGACGCCGGTGAAATCAAACTGGACCTGCCATGCATCGCGTAGCCACATCGCGTAGGCGATGGTCACGCCTAGAAACGCAAAGATCACAAAGATGTAGCGGCGCAAAACTCCATGTTGCAGTTTTTGGGCCTGCCATTTGGCAAAGGCTGCAAAGCCATCAAGGAACCTGTCCCAACCACGATCAAAATGGATGGGGTTCCAGCGTTCGATGCTGATGAGGCGTGCGCGCAGGCGGCGGTGGCCAAGGTAGATTACAAAGCCCACAGCGAACGTGACAAGCGATAGGATCAGGGCCGCGTTAACCTCTTTGTAGAGGTATAGATCAACGGCAACCGGGCTGCCGTACACGGCGGCGGTCGCGGGGCGCACGAGTGTTTCGGCCCAGTCGGAATTCATGCCCAGCGCAAGGCCAAGCGCGGCAAGGATCAGCGGGCCAACCAGCATCGCAATGGGGCCTTCGCGTGGGGCTTTGGGTGTGTCACCCAGTTTGCCAAAGAACGGGCGCAGAGCCACGATCCCGCCCACCGCGAACATCAGCGCCGATGCCGCAAAAGCGGTGCCCGTGATCCAGAGTTGTGCGGTTGGCATGTCTAGCGCGGCCTTGTAGAGAAATTCTTTGCTAATAAACCCGATCAGTGGCGGGATACCTGCCATGGATAAAGCCGCTAACACTGCGGCCAGCGCGGTTAGGGGCATCTTGCGCGACAGCCCGGACAGGACCTCAGCCTCACGGCTGCCGGTGCGGTGATCCACAATGCCGATCATCAAAAACAGCGCGGCCTTATAAAGCGAATGGACGATCAGGAACAGCATTGCGCCTTTGATCGCAGCGCTCGTGCCCGCGCCGATAAAAAGCGTAAGCGTGCCAAGCGCCATGAGCGTGGTGTAGGCCAGTACCTGTTTGATGTCGGACTGCCGCATTGCAAGGATGCTTGCGAACACAGCCGTGAAGCCGCCCGCAATCGTGAGCGACCAAAACCATAGATCCGTGCCGCCCAGCGTCGGGTTCATCCGCGCCATTAAGTAGATACCGGCTTTGACCATTGTTGCAGAGTGCAAGTAGGCGGACACGGGCGTAGGTGCAGCCATCGCGTTGGGGAGCCAGAAATGGAACGGAAACTGTGCCGATTTGGTAAAGGCGCCCGCGAGAAACAGAATAGAGATTGCGATGATCCAAGGATGGTCACGTAGTTCCACTTCCCGGATTTCTGACAGTTCAAACGACCCAGCGGCAAAGCCGATCAACACAATCCCCGCAAGAAACGCGAGGCCGCCTGTGCCCGTCACCAAAAGCGCTTGAAGCGCGGAGCGCCGCGACTTGGCCTCATCTGCAAGGTATCCGATCAGCAAATAGCTGGAGATCGTGGTGATCTCCCAAAAGACAAACAGCGCAAGCAAGTTGTCCGCCAGCACAAGGCCGAGCATGCCGACCATGAAGGCCATTAGGAATAAAATAAACCGAGGGTACTGCGGCTGCGTGCCGAGGTATTGCGCGGAATAAAGCGTGACCAACGCCCCGATCCCGGTGATCAACAGCGCGAACGTTAGCGAAAGACCATCGAGCCAAAAGCTAATAGCGACATCGAGCGATGGAACCCATTCCATCGACCAACGCAATGTCTCATCTGCGGCGATGGCCGGGATGAACTGCAAAAACCAGATAAACAGCGCCAGCGGGACAGCGACGGATATCCAGCCCGATGGCCCACCGAAAATTCTCGGCACCTGAGGTCCTGTATCCGCCATGTTATTTGTCCCTGCTTACGCTCCGTCAGGAGGGATCTAGCACCTCGTTTTGATTGTTCAATACTTTTAAGGCGTGACTTTCGATAGAACGCCCCTAATTATCTCGCTAGCGCCCAGATCGGAGGCTTTCATGCCCACACTGCAGCAGTTCAGATACCTCGTGGCCGTGTCGGAGGCTTTGCATTTCCGCAAAGCGGCGGACCAAGTTCACGTGACGCAACCAACGCTTAGCGCGCAACTGCGGGAGTTGGAGGGCAAACTGGGCGTGCAACTGGTTGAGCGGTCACGCTCTCGGGTCATTTTGACCCCGGTGGGCGCAGAAATTGCGCGTCGTGCTAAGGGGATACTGCGGGACGTCGAAGAAATCACATCGCTCGCGCGGCAGGGCTCTAACCCGCTAGAGGGCACAGTGCGCGTGGGTTTGGTGCAATCGCTTGGCTCTTACTTTTTGCCCCTCGTGATCCCTACTTTGCACGCGACATACCCCAACCTCAAATTCTATGTCCGAGAGGGGACTGCGGCAGATCTACAAGCGCGGCTAGATCAAGGCACGCTTGATATTTTGCTGTTTCCGTTGCCTGCCGAAGGGCCTGACTGGCGGATCGCGCCTCTATTTGAAGAGCCGCTTTTGTTGGTCGTAGCGCATGACCATCCGCTTGCGTCCAAGACCGAAGTGAAACGCGCTGACCTGCGTGGTGAGACGGTGATGACACTGGAATCGGGCCACCGTTTGCATGGGCAAGTGGCTGAAATCGCAGCCTCAGCTGGGGCGGAAATTTCGCTAGACTACGCTGGCACATCGCTCGACACGTTGCGCCAGATGGTGGCCACCGGGCTTGGGGTGTCGCTTTTGCCCGCACTCTATGTCCGCTCTGAGGTGGAGCGAGAGGCATTGGTCACGGCCCTCCCGCTGGACGCCCCGCAACCGTCGCGCAAAATCGGCATGGTTTGGCGCGTCACGGCGGCACGCGACGAAGCCTATGAGGCGATCGCTACCTTGATCCGTGAGACGTTAGCCAGCGCAGCACCCGAGGTGCGTATCTTGCCGCCAGATTGACTTGCGCGCCGCGGTTCGCCGCCGTAGACGGCGATGATGTTTGACGCCCTTTCCCTGACCCCCACAGATATGGTCGTGCTGAGCGGTCTCGCCTTTTTGGCGGGGCTAGTGCGCGGCTTTTCGGGGTTCGCGCTGTCGGCGGTGATGATGGCGACAGCCGTGGTGATCTTACCCCCGGTTGAGCTGATCCCGGTTCTTTGGGCTCTTGAGGCGGTTGCCTCGGCCATGATGGTGCGCGGGGGGCTGCGCGACGCGGATCGGAGTATTGCGACAGGCCTCGTGCTGGGCTCAGCCTTTGGGGCGCCCATCGGTTGGGCGCTGACGGTGTCTGTATCGGTGATGACGTCCTCTATGATCGCACTGGCGTTGATCATCTGTCTTGCGGCTTTGCAGCTGAGCCGGGTGCGGTTTGCGTTCCTGGCGACAAGGCCGGGTTTGTATGGGTCGGGCGTATTGGCAGGGGTGGTCAGCGGGTTGGCGGGCATCGGCGGTATGATCGTGGCACTTTACACGCTGAGCCAAGACAAACCCGCCCGGGTCATCCGTGCCACCTTGGTGATTTTCCTGCTGTTCACATCAGTTGTTGGCGCGATCACGATGATTGCGTTTGGCGTGTTCACGTGGGTCAGTATTCTGCGCGGCGTTGCGCTTGCTGCACCCATTGCGGTTGGGGTTTTTCTGGGCCAACGGCTCTTTAACCCCCGGTTTGAGCCGTATTATAAGCCCACGTGCCTGACCCTTTTGATCGTTTTGGCCAGCGTCGCTCTAATCCGTGTGAGCCTATGACAGAAATCTCTATTGCCAGCTCCGATGGTACTCAGCTTGCGGTCACCGATATGGGCCCTCAAGACGCACCGGCCTTTGTGTTTATCCACGGCTGGGCGCAGGCGCGCCTTGCTTGGATGGCACAGTCATCATTGGCGGACCGCTTTCGCCTGATTTCATTCGATTTGCGCGGCCATGGCGACAGCGATGCGCCTCAGGACCTTGCGGCCTATGTCGACACCCGCCTTTGGGGGGACGACGTGCGCGCAGTCCTAGAAGCCTTGCAGCCCAAGACACCGATGCTGGTGGGGTGGTCCTATGGTGCGCGGGTGATTGGCGCCTACTTGGCGACACATGGGGCTGGGCCCGTGGCGGGCATCGCGCTTGCGGGGGGCGTTTTGGCGCTTGGTTCCGCGCGTGAAGGATGGATGGCTGGCCCCGACAGCCCGGGCATGAACCGTGCGTTGTATTCTGACGATGACGTCGCCCGCGCGGAAGCGACACGTGGGTTTGTGGACGCGTGCACCCACATGCCGCTCGATCCCGGATTTACCGCACAGCTGGTCGCGGCAAATGATCGGGTTGGCGCGCTGGTTCGGCGGTCACTGTTCAAAACGGATGAGGATCTACGCCCCGTTTGGGAAGCGTTTGATCACCCCGCGCTGGTGGTGCATGGCGCACAGGATAGCGTGATCCCGGCTTCTGTTGGTCAGGCAGCCGCGGGGGCGTTCCCGCAGGCTACGCTTGCGGTCTATGACAATTGCGGCCACGCGCCATTCTTGGAACATCCCGCACGGTTCAATGCTGACCTAGCGGGACTGGCCGCACGGATCATTCCTTAGCGCGCAAAACACCGGCGGGGCGCGCCGCCAAAGGCCGCCACGCAAAGGCTAAGCCCGCCAAAAGCGTAGCCATCGCGCCGCCCAGAATAATCGCCGTCGCGGACATCCATTCAAATCGGTAGGTGCCATCCATGACGAATGTCATCACGGCCCAGCCCGCCAACGCACCTGCGCAAATCGCGACCGTGCCCGCCGCTGCGCCCAGCATCGCAGAGCGTAGCGCAAAGCTGGCAAGGATGGTGGCGCGTGTCGCACCCAGTGTTTTGAGGACGGCTGCCTCAAAGACGCGGGCGCGTTCACCCGCTGCTGCGGCACCGATCAACACGATGAACCCGGTCAACAGTGTCGCCGCCGCGCCGTAGGACGTGGCTGCAGCCAACCCCTGCAACGCCTCCGTGACCAAGGCGATGCCGTCGCGCACGCGGATTGCCGTGATGTTGGGGGCGTCGCCTGCCACATCGCGCAGGATGGCGGCCTCGGCGGCTTCTTCGGCGTAGACCGTTGCTATGTGGGTATGCGGCGCACCGGCCAATGCGTTGGGTGACATCACGAGGATAAATCCGATCCCTGCATTGGAAAAATCGACTTCGCGCAGGGATGTGATGGTGGCAGTGATGTCGCGCCCCAAGATGTTGACGGTCAACGCGTCGCCAAGCCCGATCCCCATTTCCTCAGCCTCTTCGGCGGCAAAGCTAATCTCAGCCGGGCCTGTGTGATCTTCGGCCCACCAAGCGCCCTGCGTCACTGTTGTGCCTTTTTTGGGTGGAAGGGCGGAGTACGTGAGCCCCCGGTCGCCCTGTAGCACCCAGTGATCACCCGTCACGTCCCGCGCGGGTGTGCCATTGATCCGCGTGATCACGCCACGCAACATCGGCGCACTATCCACCCGGCGAACGGCGGGGTCGGTGGTGACCCGCTCAAGAAAGGCGGGCAGTTGGTCATTTTGGATATCCACAAAGAAGTATGACGGGGCCTCTTGAGGTAAGTCCTGAGTAATGGCTGCACGCAGGTTGGTGTCGATCTGTCCAACGGCCGCCAGAACCGTCAGGCCCAACCCAAGCGACAAGACTACGGATGTCGCGTCTCCGCCCGGTCCACCCACGGCGCCCAGCGCCAGCCGCATCCCTGTGCGGCCCCGGACCCAACGGGTGCGCGCAAGGCCGCGGGCCAACCGCCGCACGCCCCATGCGGCAACCGTCAGAATGGCCAACGCGCCAAGGATGCCGCCCGCTGAGTACAGCGCAAGTGTCGGAATGCCCGAAAGCCACATAGACAGCCCCACGAGGAGTAAGACCAGCATCGTGATTAAGATCAGCATCCCCCAAGAAGGCAGCGCACGGGACGGCCCGCTTGCGTCCCGAAACAGAGCGGCGGCGCGGACTTCACGGGTGCGGGCCAGCGGCCAAAGTGTAAAGATCAACGCCGTGAGCGCGCCGTATAAAGCAGCCTCCAGCAAGGGGCCCGCGCTGACACCAAAGGCCACCGGGATCGGCAGCTGAGCTGCAATAAGCGGCGCCAATAGCAGGGGCACAATTGCGCCCAAGATTAACCCTATCGCGATGCCCACAGCCCCCAAAACGCCGATCTGCATTAAGTATGCGGCAAAGATCACACGACCCTCCGCGCCCAATGTCTTGAGTGTCGCGATGACCGCTGTTTTGCGGTCCAGATAGGCGCGTACGGCGGCGGATACGCCTACGCCGCCGACAGCAAGGCCCGCCAATCCGACCAGTACCAAAAATGCCCCGATCCGTTCGACAAACTCTGCGATGCCGGGGGCGGCGTTGCGCGCATCGCGCCAACGTAGGCCGGTGTCGCGAAACGCCTCTAGGGCGCGAGCCTCTAGCGCGCCAAGGTCCGCGTCTTGGGGCAGGTCTAGTCGGTACTGGCTGTCGAATAAGGTACCGGGCGCCAACAGCCCCGACCCGTCGAGCGAGGCCATCGACACTAACGACCGTGGTCCAAGCCCAAAGCCGCTGCCAGCGGCGTCAGGCTCAACCTCTAGGGCGGCGCGCAGTATCAGAGTGGCAGTGCCAAGGCCAACTTCATCACCAATCTTGAGGCCCATGCGGGCGATCAGGATTGGGTCCATAACGATGCCGTTGTCAGCCAACGCCTCAGCGATCGGCATTGGGGGCGCAAGCGTGACCGACCCGATCAGCGGGTACAGATCATCTACGCCGCGCACTTGTGTCAGGCCACGTTCGTCGCCCTTTACGATCATGGACCGAAAATCGACGGTCTCTGATACGCGCGCGCCGGTGGTTTGCATAAAGGCGCGTTCCTGAGGGCTGGCAAAGCGGTAGGTAAACGACATCTCGGCGTCGCCACCCAAGATCGTCGCCCCTTCGCGGGCCAACCCGTCCGAGATCGCGACCCGGACAGATCCCACACCTGCAATAGCAGCCACCCCAAGCGCGAGGCACAGCAGAAAAATCCGAAAACCGGCGACGCCGCCGCGCAGTTCCCGCCGGGCAATGCGCCATGCGCTTGTTAAAACATGGCTCATTCTGCGGCGGCCTGTGCGGCGTTGTGGTCAATGCGCCCATCACGCAGCCGGATGACCCGGTCGCAGCGTTTGGCTAGCTCGGGGGCATGGGTCACAAGGATCAGCGTGGCGCCGTGTCGGTCACGCAAGCCAAACAACAGGTCCATGATCGCCTCGCCCGTGTTGCCGTCCAGATTGCCCGTGGGTTCATCTGCGAGCAGGATATCGGGCCGGGGTGCGGCTGCGCGGGCCAAGGCGACGCGCTGTTGCTCTCCGCCGGACATTTGCGCGGGGCAATGGTGCATCCTGCTGCCCAAGCCAACGGCTTCCAACTCGGCCTCGGCGCGCTCAAACGCATCGGCCGCGCCGGCCAGTTCCAGTGGCGTTGCGACGTTCTCCAGTGCGGTCATCGTCGGAATAAGGTGGAAGCTTTGGAACACCACCCCCATATGTGAACGGCGAAAGCGGGCAAGCTGGTCCTCATTCATCGTGGTCAAATCCTGCCCCATAGCGCGGATTTCGCCACCCGAGGCCCGCTCTAACCCGCCCATCAGCATGAGGAGAGATGACTTGCCCGACCCCGATGGACCAATCAACCCAACCGTTTCCTGCGCGCCGACCTCAAGCGTGAGCCCATGCAAAATATCCACTGGGCCCGCATTTCCGGCAAGTCGGAGTGAGACATTTTTGAGGGCGATCACAGGGGGCATGAGGCGTTTCCTTTGGGGGGCTTCTATAGGGACATATGGGGTGGTCGCGGCGCAGGCCAAGTCGATTGTCGTAAGCATTTTCATGGTTTTGCCGGTTGCAGGTGGTGCCGCAGCCGAGCCGATTACCGTCGCAGCCCTAGGCGATAGTCTGACCCAAGGCTACGGCTTGCCGCCTGAGCAGGGGTTTGTTCCGCAATTGCAGGGCTGGTTGCGGGCGCGGGGTGCAGATGTCTCGATCCTGAACGCAGGCGTGTCGGGTGACACGACAGCGGGGGGGCTGTCGCGTATTGCTTGGACGCTGACGCCCGAGGTGGATGCGGTTATCGTGGCCCTTGGGGGCAATGACATGCTGCGCGGCATCGCGCCTGAGGTGAGCCGTGCCAATCTGGACGGTATTTTGCAGGCCACGCAAGAGGCTGACGTTCCGGTTTTATTGATTGGGTTAGCAGTACCGGGCAATTACGGGCCGGATTACCAAAATGAATTCAATAGTATATATCCTTCGTTAGCTATCGCTTACGATATCCTTTACGTCGAAGATTTCCTGGCTGGCTTGGGCGACAACACGCCCCAAGCGCTGCGCACCTACATGCAGGCGGATGGAATTCACCCCAATGCCGAAGGTGTCGCAAGGATAGTAGAGACGTTGGGGCCAGCGGTTGAGGCGTTGCTTGCGCGGGTCAGACCGTAGGCCGCCAAACCTGTAAAACGTCCGCCCCAATTTGGCGGTGCGCGGTCAGTGTGAACTGTGGTGCTTGGGCAAGCCTTGATAGGCCCATCGCGGCGATCGAGGGCGTGCCCTCGGCCCCGATGATCTTGCCCGCGAGATACAAGTGAATTTCATCAACCAAGCCTGCCGCCAAAAGGGATGCGGCCAGCGCGCCACCACCCTCACAATACACCCGCGTGAGACCCGCATCGCCAAGCGCGCGAAGCACGGCGGTCGGGTCCAAATTGCGGCCGTCTTGTCCGCATTCGATCAGTCGCGCAGCACCAAATTGGCCACGGAGGTGGGCGGGCGCAGCCTCACCGTGGCACAGCCAAACGGGGGCGGCGTGATCGTGGAACATCTGTGCCGCGGGGGGCAGATCCAGCCTGCGCGAAACCACGATCCGCACGGGCTGGGCCACATCGCCCATGCCGCGCACGGTCAGCTGTGGATCATCGGCGCGCAGGGTGCCCGCACCCACCATAACTGCATCATGGGCCGCGCGTTGGGCGTGCACATGCGTACGCGCGGCGGGGCCTGTGATCCACTGGCTTTCACCGCTCGCCGTCGCGATCCGGCCATCAAGTGTGCTTGCCAGTTTGAGCGTCACCATGGGCCGGTTCTGGGCGATCCGTGTGGTAAACCCACGCTGCAACACTGCGGCTTCGTTTGTGCAGACGCCGGTGGTTACCTTAATCCCTGCGTCTTGCAGGATGCGGATGCCACCCCCGTCCACACGTGGGTCCGGGTCCGTCTGTGCGATCACCACACGGACGATACCGGCTGCAACCAAGGCTTTGGCACAGGGTCCGGTTTGGCCAGTATGCGCGCAGGGTTCGAGCGTGACGTAGGCTGTCGCGCCACGAGCATCGCCCATCGCCAAGGCCTGTGTTTCTGCATGGGGGCGGCCACCGTCAGCCGTGCGCGCACGGCCTATCACCCTGCCGTCACGTACAATGACGCATCCAACACTGGGGTTCGGCCACACGCGCCCCAATCCGCGCCGGGCCAAAGCCAGCGCGGCGCGCATCCATCTGACATCTTGGTCGGGGTGCACTTACTCGTTGATCTCGGGGGGGCGCAGTTCGTGAACAAAGTCTTCGAAGTCATCCGCCGCCTGGAAGTTTTTGTAGACGCTGGCAAACCGCACATAGGCCACGGTATCAATCCGCGCGAGGCTTTCCATCACGATCTCACCAATGGTTTTGGAGGAAATATCAGTGTCGCCCATGCTTTCCAACCGGCGCACAATGCCCGAGATCATCTGATCAATGCGCTCCGGCTCAACGGGGCGCTTTTGCATCGAAATTCGGATAGAGCGTTCAAGCTTGTCACGATCAAATTCTTCGCGTTTACCGCTGGTTTTCACCACGATCAGGTCGCGCAATTGAACCCGTTCATAGGTCGTGAACCGACCGCCACACGCAGGGCAAAACCGACGCCGGCGAATAGCGACGTGGTCCTCTGCGGGACGAGAGTCCTTTACCTGTGTGTCGACATTTCCACAAAACGGGCACCGCATTGGCGTCTCCCTTTACGTCTTTATGGCCCATAGGGCATTTATCCACAGGTACTATATGACCATCCCAAGGACTTGGGTAGGGGGATATTAACCATGCTCTATCTTGCGGGTGCAGCGACGCTAGCGCAGGAGTGCAATGACTTGCCGAGTGTGGGGGCGTTCACGATGTTCCACCACATAAATGCCCTGCCATGTGCCAAGCGACATGCGGCCGCCGATGATCGGAATATGCAATGAGGTCGGCAGGAGCGCGGCTTTGATGTGGCCCGGCATGTCGTCTGGCCCTTCATACGTGTGGGTCAGATAGTCCATCGACGGATCGGTCGTGGGCGGAACCAATCGATGCAAATAAGCCGTCAGGTCGGCACGGACCTCTGGGTCCGCGTTCTCTTGGATCAGGAGCGATGCAGAGGTGTGTTGAATAAATAGCGTCAAAAGCGCTTCATCCAGACCCGCGCCAGCAACCCAAGCAGCCACGTCGCGCGTGATTTCGCTTAGGCCCGGACCATGGGTCTGAATGGAGAGGGTCGTATGCATGATTGGCGCTTCTCAGCGCGGCTATCACCAGTTGATGTGATCTTTGAACGAGCTGACCGAATAGCTCCAGCGGGAGATGATTTCTTCGAATAGCGCGCCCGAAACACCACCCTTGGCAATGATGTAATGCTCAAGATAGGGGTCGCTTTCATCATCTAGGTAGACAGAACCCATCAGTTTTTCGCTGTTCCACTCATTTGCCTTTTGCAAGTTGAGGCCGCTGTTGAGATCAAAACCAACCGACAGCTTCCAGCTTGTGCAATCAGCATTGTCGGTGCAGCCATAGAACCAAATGTAGTAATCGACACCTTCCAGCTGCGACTCGATGCGGGGGTCACCAACACTGTCGACCTCAAGCTGGGCGCGGTAGCCCATCTCTTGCAGCGCCTTTATGACAGAAAAGGGCCGTGCTGGATCGACGCTCTGCGCCTGTGCGACTGTTGCGGAAAATAGAAAGAAGCTCAAAAGCAGTAGTGAACGGCGCATGGTTGGTATCCCTCTTTTGCTGGTTCGGAAACAACCGGGAGAACCCTTGCGGGTCAAGCCGCAACTCCGCTCTAAAATGGTGTCTTACATCCATTTTTAGACGCATTTGCTATCGTTCTGCGTATTTCGCGGAAGCTGGGCAGTGATTTCGCGCGATCTCGGGCACGCGT
>NZ_CEZFMW010000113.1:0-11927 GCF_982993085.1 Thalassobacter sp.
GTGCCCGAGATCGCGCGAAATCACTGCCCAGCTTCCGCGAAATACGCACCCTTCGAACAGCTTTGTAACAATACCCTCAATCTTAGTGGTTAAGTTGACGATTATGGGCCCGAAACCTAGGCAGCTTTGTGTGCTGCCGAAACGCCGGCCAGCCGACCGAAGACGGCGCCGGAGGTGAGCCCGGACCCACCGGGATAGCCGTTCAAAAACACGCCACCAACAACTTCTCCACAGGCAAACAAACCCGGGATGGCTACGTTGTCGACGTCCAAGACTGCACCCGCATCGGATATCTTTAGTCCGCCGTAGGTAAAGGTGATCCCGCCCGTGACTGGAAAGGCGCGGTATGGTCCGGTGTCGAGCTTCTGAGCCCAATTCGATTTTGCCAATCCTGCTGTCGCGGCAGATTTTCCGTCCTTGATTGTCGGATCAAAAGGGGTCTGGTCCGTGACGCTTTGGTTATAGTCCATCAGGGTCGCCAGCGCGGCATCTGCATCGATCCCCTCGCACTTCGCGAGCAAGCCGGGTAGATCGTTGGCCTCTTCAAAGTGGGCGTCTTCGAACCTGTACTCTCCATAGAGCAGGTCAAACACTTTCGCATCAAAGATTTGCCACGCCCGCGCCCCCGGCTGCTGCAAAACTGCGCGTCCAAACTGGGCATAAGTGTAGTTGCGGAAGTCAATGCCTTCGTCCACAAATCGCTGGCCGTTCTCGTTAAGCATTACACCAAGAAAATAGCTGATCTTGCGGTAGTTTTTACGCTCGCCATGAGGGATGTTAAGGTTGCCGTAGTCCTTCATGAAGTAATCCATGGGGGTGGCATGACATCCGTCAAAGCGGCCATATTTCTGCGCCCCGATGGACCAAGCCGCACGCAGGCCGTCGCCTGTGTTGTGCGGTGTGCCGCGCACCTTGGCGGTCTTCCACTCTGGGCCGATTAGGCTTTCGCGCATTTCTGGACTGCTTTCGAAGCCACCGCAGGCTAGGATAACGGATGTGGCATCCAATGTGGTGCCATCCGCCAAGATCACACCGGTGACGGTGCCCTTGTCTGTCAAAAGGTCCGCAAACTCGGTGTTATAGCGAACCGTGCCACCCAAGCGAGTGAATGCGGCCATTTCCATATCAAATAGGCCTACGCCCTCGTTCTCGGCGGCAAGCGTAAGACCGCCCCAGAAGATAATCTTGCCGTCTTTCTCAAAGCTTTGACGCGCCCAGATGGGTTCATAAGTGACACCATGTCCCGCTAGCCAATGCATTGTGTCGTAGCTTTTGCCCACCAAAATCTGCTGCTCTGGCGTCAAAGGGGCGCCATCATTGAACCCTAAAAGGTCCTTGGCGAACTTATCTTTCGTGTAGCTGCCAAAATCTGACCGCGGCACACGTGCGTCATCCCGATTGGCCAACAAAGGCAGCAACGCATCACTAGTTTCATAGGCAAAGCGCATCGCGCCTGCGGTGTATTTTGTATTCCCGCCAGCCAAAGCCTCATCAGCCTTTTCGATCATCAAGACTTTTGCTCCACCCTCACAGGCGGCAATCCCTGCAGATAGGGCTGCATTGCCAGATCCTACGATAATGACGTCCCAAGTGGTGTTCATAATATGCTCCTTGCAGAATTGTATCCACGCGTATACAATTTAACATGAAACGACAAGGCCCAACATGCCACAAGCCTACGAACACCTTTACAATGCAATTGAGACCGGTGAGCTGCGCCCCGGTGATCGTTTGCTTGAGACTGAACTCGCTGATCGATTTGGCGTTAGTCGCACGCCCATTCGCGAAGCCATTCGGAGGCTAGAAGCTGACGGGATCGTTTCTCATCAGCCGCGTGTTGGTGCGGTTATTCGCACCTTGGGTCAGACAGAAATTGTCGAGCTATATGAAATGCGGATCGTACTTGAAACGACCGCCGCCGCCATGGCCAGCAAACACGCCTCAGCTGCGGAAATTCGCACCCTCGAAGCCTTGAATGCGGATATGGAGGCGGTGGCGACTGACGCAGTACGCGTCGCCATCCTGAACCGTAAATTCCACCGCTGTATCCTAGAGGCTGCGCGCAATCAGTTTCTCGCGCAGAGCTATAGCGCCCTGTCCCATGCCATGATCTTGCTGGGGAAAACCACGTTGGAAACCGAAACGCGTGTGGCCAATGTCGTCGCTCAACACGGTGATATCATCGCAGCCCTAAAAGCCGGCGACGCCGAGCGGGCTGAAGAAACCATGAGGGTTCATATGGAAACCTCTCTGGATCACCGCCTCAAGGCTTTGCACATTGATCGCTAGACACGCCCTGACCCATACCGTCAGCCTCGCTGGGGCACTCTCGTTCTTGTGGTTGCACATTCCATTGCCATGGCTGTTCGGTCCTATGTCTGCCTGCCTTGTGGCAGCACTTTGTGGCATGCCGCTCGTGACATACAAACCGCTAAGTGATGCTATGCGTAGCATTTTGGGCGTTGCGGTTGGTGCGACCATCACAGTGGCGTTTCTAGGGACGCTGTCCTCAATGTGGATCACCCTGATGATCGTGCCGTTGATGGTCATGGCGATTGGGGCGATTGGCGTGTGGTACTTTCAGCGCGTCGGTGGCTTTGATTTTCCGACCTCCTATTACGCGGCCATGCCCGGTGGGCTTCAGGATATGATCGCCTTTGGCGAAGAGGCAGGTGGCAATGTCCGGGCAATCTCTCTTATCCATGCTACGCGCGTACTGGTCATCGTTTTGGCCCTGCCCCTCGTGCTGAGCACCGTTTGGCAAGTTGACCTTGATCGCCCACCTGGGGCCACGATTACAACGTTCGAGGTCGATCAGCTTATCATCCTCGTGGTTTGTGCCATCGTCGGTTGGCGTGTGGCCAAACGATTGGGAATGTTCGGTGCCTCAATCCTGGGGCCGCTTATACTTGCGTCTTTCGCCAGCTTGGCGGGTTTTTTATACACCCGCCCACCATCAGAAGCGATCTGGGCCGCGCAATACTTCATCGCTATTGGGATCGGCGCAAAATATGTCGGCATCACCGGCAAAGAGCTGCGCCATGATGTGGCTGCGGGACTAGGGTTTTGTGTGATCTTGCTGATCTTGACGGGGCTGACCATCGAAGGCGTGTTGCTTCTTGGGCTGGCACCTCCGATTGAGACGATCCTGTCTTTGGCACCCGGCGGGCAAGCAGAGCTAGTCGTGCTTGCCCTTATTGTGGGGGCGGACATGGGGTTTGTGGTGGCGCACCATGTTCTGCGCATCTTTGTCGTGATCCTAGGTGCACCGATTATGGCGCGGATGTTTAGGCACGCACTTCCGGATTAATCATGTGGATCGGCGCGCCATCGCGGAATGCGACGACCTGATCGAAGATATCCGAAAATTGAATCTCAAACTCGTCTTCGGTCACGAAGCCGATATGCGGAGTGCAGGTTACATTGGGATGCGTAAGCAGCGGATCATTGTCCCATGTGATGGGTTCTTGGTCGAAGACATCAAGTGCGGCCTGCCCCGGACGGCCTGCGTTCAATGCCGCCAGCATTGCACCCGGTTCGATCAATCCTGCGCGCGAGGTGTTCACAAACATCGCATCGGACCGCATATGCGCAAGGTCCGCTGCGGTGATCATGCCGCGTGTTGATGGTTTGAGCCGGACATGTACCGACACGACGTCAGGCTTGGAAAAGAACGCCTCTCGGCTTGGTGCTACGGTCTTGCCGTCGGCCCGCGCCCTTGCCCGACCTTCCTCAGATGACCACCAAATGACGTTCATGCCAAAGGCGTTTGCATAACCCTCAACGGCCTTGGCAATGCGTCCATATCCATAAAGTCCGAGGGTGCGACCATGGAGCGTTTTACCAACGCCCATTTGCCACCCTCCCGCTTGCATATTGGCCATTTGTTGCGGAATTTGCCGTGCGGTGGCGAGTATCAATGCCCATGTGTGCTCGGCGGCCGCAAAGCTTGGGGTGCCCCCATGCATATTGGAACAAAGCAGAACGCCGTTGCGTGTGCAGGCGTCTATGTCGATGTGCGGGTAAACACTGCGTTGTGAGATCAGCTGTAGATTTGGAAGTTGATCTAAAATCTGCACCGTTATCGCGCTGCGTTCGCGAAACAGGACCACGGCGTCAAAGGGTTTGAGCCGCTCGGCCAGTTTATCCGGATCTGGTTCGTGGTCATTGAAAACCGTGACATCAACCCCGTTCAATTTTGCAAAACAAGGCAGGCCGCGCAGCGTATCGAACCAATCGTCTAGGATCGCGAGTTTCATGAGTGCCCCTTCCAGATAGCCGCAGGAACATACACCTCGCCCGCTGCGAGTTTACGACAAGTGCGCACCAGCCCGGCAGAGATATGATGAAATTCGTCGTCCTTTAGATCAAAATCCACAACAACGTCCATCAAGCCCATCGGGTGCTCAAGCGTCACAGTTGCCGGGCCTGACCCTGCGCGCTCCAACAGCCCGTCCGCCACGCTTCCGGGCGTAAGTGCACAAGAAGCAAGGCACTGGCTGCCTGTCACTGCCATTGTGGGATGCGCATTCCATGGCATGAAATAGCGAGTGGCGATGGTGCCCCCGTCCTTGGCTGGCGCCAAGAGGCCGAATTTTGGGGTCACGGATTTGGTGCAATCGCCCATCCCCATTGCCTGACCCGCTTGGAGCCGGACGGCCTCCATACGTGCAAAGAAATCGCGGTTGGCATCTAGGTCTTTGGGGGTCTCATACCCGGTGAGACCAAAATCAGAGGCACGCGCAATGACCATCGGCATTGCCACGTCCATACATGTCACCTCAATACCATAGAAGGTATCACGCAGATTGCCGGTAGGCAGGAAAGCCCCGGTCGAAGACCCTGCGACCTTCATGAAGTTTAACGCTACAGGTGCGGCGGCGCCGGGCACCCCGTCGATACAGGCGTCCCCTTCGTAGGTAATTGCACCGTCGGGTGTCTGGACGCGCGCGACCACTTGGGCGCCTGTATTGACGGCGCGGATACGCACATCGGTCTGCGCGCCCTGCGCCTCAACCAATCCCATCTCTAACGCGGCTGACGCCACGCCAGACAGGATGTTGCCGCACGTCGGTTTGAAATCCACGATCTGCTCTTCGACGCTGACTTGCGCAAAGAAATAATCGATGTCCGCCCATTCGTCATCTGACCGAGAGAGCATGGCGACCTTTGTCGTGACCGCATTTCCCCCACCGATCCCATCGATATTGAGCGGGTGGCCGGATCCCACAGCCGCTATGAGCACCTGTGCGAGTGTGTCCAAATCCACAGGTAGGTCGGCGCGATTGAAGTACGGTCCGCGCGAGGTTCCGCCACGAATGAAAACAAAGGGGATTGCTGTCTGGGTCATGTGAAAGGCCAAGGTAGGTCAAAGAAGGATTGTAACAGGCCGGGTGGGAAATCGCGGCCCAAGAGCCAAGCCATGCTCATCATGAAGGCAAGGCCCAACGCGCTGAGCCCGAGGGCTTGGGTCCATCCCAGCCCCGCGCGCAAACGCAGGAAGGACAAAAGAAACACCGCAAGTGCAATAATGAACCCCGTGATCGACGTCAGGATTAGCAAGAAGCCAAACCACGCGAGTGTGGGCCAAAGCGTATAGCTATTGTCGGCAGCCTCAGCCCCGGTTTCGCCGTCTGCGAACAACGTGTGCGTTTCGGGCACCAGCATCATTTGCACCAGCAAAATGACCGCGCCGACGAGCGTAATACTGGCCACGAATACCGGGAACACCCGGTCGGTCCACGCGTAGTCCGGGATCGTTGCGACATCCCAAAGTGCGTAGGCAACGAAACCCAAAATCAGCAACAGAAATGTAAACGGTGCGCGTTTGCCGCCGGAGGGAACATCACCCTCTGCCATAATGTTCTTAGCTTGACGTAGCCCTAGAACCACAGACACCACAGTGATGACAATCAATGAGATTGTGATCCATGACAACAGGTAGTCCATCCCAGTTTCCCAGCCTTGGCGGAACTTGATGCCCTGAATTTGGTATGCGTTGTTGGAGTAGTTTTCCACTGGCGTCGACAACACGAAGCCGATCAAGAACGCAGGCCGTGACCAATCGAACCGCTTCATCATGATCCCTAGGAACCCGATTGCAAACAATGCCACAAGGTCCATCAGGTTTTGCCCGGACTGAAACGCAGCAAATGCGATGACCATAAAGATGAATGGCGCAAGCAGTGCAAAGCGGATGTTCGTTAACCGGGCAATGCCGCTGGACATCGAAATGCACAAAATTGTGCCGACGACATTTGCCAACGCCAAAAGCCAGACGATAGAGTAAACGAAGTCGAGATTATTTTCGAGCAGGCTCGGCCCCACGTCGATTCCGTTGCCCAAAAGAGCAAGCGCGCCGATGAAGATCGCCATCGACCCGGACCCGGGGATGCCAAAGAGAAGTGTCGGCACAAGCCCCCCACCCTCCTTGGCGTTGTTGGAACTCTCTGGTCCGATCACGCCGCGAACATCACCTTTGCCGAATTGGTCTTTGCCTTTGGCGGTTTGGATCGTGTGTCCGTAGGCGATCCAATCCACAACTGATCCGCCAAGACCCGGTATAATCCCAACAATCACACCGATGATCGAACACCGTGCGGATAGCCATTTGTTGGCCCACCAATCACGGACCCCCAGCATCCAGCCCCCACCCAAAGACTGCCGGTCGCTTATCGCTTTGTCTTTGCGCAATAGGGCAACAATCTCAGGGATGGCGAAAATGCCCAAGCCCACAATGACCAGCTTTAACCCATCAGTGAGATAGGGAAAGTCGTAGCTGGACATGCGCAACTCACCATTGAATGGTCCTTCGCCGATGGTGCCGATCAACATGCCAAGACCGGCGGCAACGATGCCCTTGATTGCGATCCGGCCGGCAAGGATGCCCACCATCGACAAGCCAAAGACCGAAACCATCAATAGTTCAGGTGATTGAAACTCCAACACGATGGGGCGCGCGACCAGAATGAACGCAGTTAGAAAAGCCGCCCCCACCAGCCCGCCAAACAGTGACGCCGAAAATGCCGCCGACAACGCACGCGCGGCTTGGCCTTTCTTGGCCATTGGAAATCCGTCAAGCACTGTGGCCTGTGATGCCGATGACCCAGGTATCCCCATCAACACCGAAGCAAACGTGTCAGATGTAGGGACCACGGCCACCATACCAATCATCAGTGCGAGACCCAAAATAGGGTCCATGCCGAACATAAACGGCAAGAGAAGAGACAGGCCTGCAATACCGCCGAGGCCGGGGAAAATGCCGATGGCCAATCCCATACAGACCCCAAGGACCAAGTACCCGAGCACGACAGGTTGTAGAATTTGGCTCCATGCTGAGCCGAGCGCTGGCAGCGCCTCTAAAAAGATTTCCATAGAACGGCCTTCCCACCGATTGAAAAAGCGCCCCGCGGACGGGCCGAGGGGCGCTCAAAAATAGGTCGGTTTACTTCAGTTCAACGCCGAAGTCTTCTTTCAACCAGCCCTGGACGTAGGACTTGGCGCTGTCGCTCACGGTGATCGCGTTGGCCAAAGCACTGCGTGCTGCATCACCGGTGTACATTGGGTACTTCCCAAGACGTGCTGCTGAAATCTCGGCAAAGTCATCACGCGCTGCGATTTCGGCAAACGCGTTAGAGAACGTTTCCACGATCTCTGGGTCTGTACCGGCTGGCAGGAACGCGATCTTCTGCGAGGGGAAGCCCGCGATGAAGAAAGCTTTCCATGCATCCCACTGGTCGCCCGAGGTTTCGCACCCGTCAGTGGCTTCGCAGACTTCTTTGAAGGTTGCGATCTCTGGGAAGGTCGGGTCGCGTACGATGTTGCCATCGGCATCGATCGAACCCCAAGTCATCATGGGAACGGCTTTGCCTGCCTCAACCAACGCCATGGACCCTTTCAGGTAACCCGACGATGTTTGATAATCGATCGTGGCCTCACCGCTTTCGAACATCTTACGGCCGTCGCCCCGGCCTTTGATGCCCAGAACGTGCTCGACGTTCATGCCCAGCATTTCCCATGCAAGTGCTGGGATAATGTCCAGACGCGTGGCGCCCTGGTTGCCGTAGATGAACGTTACGTCTTTTAGGTTGTTGGCTGAACCGTCAAATTTCGCGCCATCCTCAGCGTTGAGATAAGCTACACCACCGGTGCCCGAGGCCATCACTGGCTCCCAATCGTTGTATTCATACCGAACGCGTGGATCGCCGAGCAGATAAGGAAACTGTGTGGAGCCGGATGAGCCGAACATCACCGTGCCGTCGCCACCGCTTTGCTCTTGGAACCAGTTTGCCCCTTTAGTCGAACCCGCGCCGGGCATGAACTTCACCACAACTGTGGGGTTGCCTGGCAGAGCCTCCGACAGCAAAGGCGCAAAGAAGTTAGCCCATTTGGCCGAACCACCTGTTTCAGAGAACGGGATCGTCCATTCGATGGTTTTGCCGGACATGTCGACATCTGCAGCTGCGGGCAATGCCAAAGCTGTGGTCGCGGCAAGCGTAAGTGCCACGCGACGCGTGATTTTGGATAGTGTCATAATTTCCTCCCAAAGCGCCAAAGCGGCGCCGATCGTTTCAAGTATCAGACCAGTATGCTGGCTCTTGATTCTTGCACCATGCTTGCCCAACCTTGCGCGAAGCTTTCAGCCGAGAGAAAAAATGCGATTCACCATTGTTGAAGACAACCAAACGCTTGCCAATGGAATCGCACACCAGTTGCGCGATCAAGGGCATGCTGCTGATGTGATCCACGACGGAGATGAAGCGTTGGCATTTTTGCTCCGAGATGGGGCAGATATGGTGATTTTGGATGTGAACCTGCCGGGATGTAGTGGTTTTGACGTGGTTCGTGGGCTGCGACAAGCGGGGCAAACGATGCCCATCATTCTGCTTACTGCCCGCGACAGCGTGAATGACAGGGTCGCGGGCCTAGATGCGGGGGCAGATGATTATTTGATCAAACCCTTCGATATGAAGGAGCTGGATGCGCGTATCCGGGCGTTGTTGCGGCGCAAACCTCTCAGTGAGGGGGATGTGATTACGGTAGGCCAATTGGATTACGACAGAACGGGGCGTACCTTGCGAATGGGCGGTGTGGACATTCCACTGACCCAGCGGGAGATCGCCGTGTTTGAATGTCTGTTTGAGCGCGCGGGTCAGATTGTTTCTAAACCACAAATTGCAGATCATCTTTATGGCGTGGGTGCTGAAATTGAAGAGCGGGTGATTGAGGTTTATGTCTCTCGCCTACGCAAAAAACTGAGCCATGCGGGGATCAAGATCAAAGCTGCTCGTGGCTTGGGCTACTTGTTGGACATCGCGTGATGACCTTACTGCAAGGGTCGCTGAGGCTGCGACTATTGGGCTTAATTCTGGTGCCGTTGGTGGTCGTTTCGGCCCTGATGGTGGCTTGGCGGTTCAATGACGCACGGGGCACGGCTGAAGGTATCTTTGACCGAAATCTTATCATGCTGGGCCTAGCGGTGTCGCGCGATGTGGCCTTGTCCGGTGGAGACACTTTGTCGGACACGACGGCAAATCTCTTTAGCGAAGCGACAGGTGGGCCGGTGTTTTATCATGTCTACGGTCCCGACGGCAGCTTTGTGACTGGTTATTCCTCTCCGCCCGTGCGGCGTCCGGCCAATGTGCGACTAGACCTTAATACACCGGTTCTGTTCGATGCTGTCCACCAAGGCGAACCCGTTCGTGCCGTCAGCCTAGCGGAACGGGTCACAATCGACGGAATTTCCGGGGTGTCGGTGGTAACTGTGTGGCAGCAACTGCAACCGCGCTTGGCTTTTGCAAATCGGCTTGCAGGGCGCGCTGTGTTGGTTACGGCTAGTCTACTGTCGACGGTGGCTGCGGTCGTCTTTTTTGGCGTGGCATTGGGCTTACGCCCGTTGAAACAACTAGAGCAAGCCATTCAAAGACGGTCTACAACTGATCTGCGCCCCATTGATCGCCAAGTGCCCAAAGAGGCGCGCGGTATCGTGCAGCGTCTGAACACCCTGTTCAACAGCCTAACCGAGGCTAAAGATGCCCGAGAACGCCTCATCTCGAATGCAGCCCATCAACTGCGCAACCCTGTTGCGGCAATCCATACAATGGCCCAAGCCGTCGAAACCGCAAAGACGCTAGAAGACAGTCAAACGCGCGCTGGTGAACTGGTGGCCGAGACCCGTCAGGCCATGCGTCTCACCCAACAATTGCTATCGCTGGAAGGTGTGCAAGGCAGGCCTTCGCAACTGGTTTCCTGTGAACTTAATGTGTTTCTCAAGGAATATGCGGCCCGTGTCGGACCCAGAATTCTGGATGCGGACGTCAGCTTTGATGTTGATATCCCAAAGGAGCGGGTTATCGCCAAGTTTGATGAAACGCTTATGCAAGAAGCGCTCACAAATCTGATCGACAATGCCCTTCAACATGGCGGACAGAGGTTAGATAAAATCTGGCTCCACCTTGCGACAGACGCAGAGGCTGTGATCGTTGAAGTGGGCAATACTGGCCAGTCGGTACCTACCGCAATTTCTGAGCAGGTTTTTGAGCGTTTCACCCAAGGTTCTGAGAGTTCAGGTGCAGGGCTTGGCTTGGCGATTGTTGCAGAGATTGTCAGCCTGCACGGGGGAACGATTACGCTCAGGAGCTCCGGGATGACCTGTTTTGAGATTAGGTTGCCGAAAGAGAATGCGTCCCGTTCGTGATTACTGTGACTATGCTAAAAACGGTGATTACTGCGCTGTTCTGCATAGATGCATCTCGAGGGCCTTTGCCAACTTTGTTCAGCCTAGGTGCGCGGGACTGTTTTACTGATTGCCTACTTGCGCTAAGCTTAACCTCGCAGTGCCGCCCGATGGCGTCAGCATTGGCCGTGTGGATTTCGCCGTGGATATACTCGCACCCGAGTTTGATTTGGAGCCTGAACACTTTATCATGCACGCACGGTCGCGCCGCAAGACCTTTGCCGATCTCGAACAGATGCAAACACATGGCCCATCCGGTCGGTTCAAATCCGTAACTATTGGCAAACAACCTGGTCGGCAAGTGATTGTGTACGATAAGCGTAAAGAAGTGCTGAGCAAGCGCACGGTCGAATGGCCGATAATTTGGAACCGAAACCTTGAGAAAATGGGTCTGCCTGAGCTTGATCTCGTCGACCGCGCAAAAAGCCAAGTTTGGCGGGTCGAGCTGCGGATGGGCAAATAGGCACTGCGCGAACGTGGGAATATTCGTGGCTTCGGGTCGCTCTACGAGCGATTGCTAGCTGAGATGAACCAGTTTGTGCAGGAAGTGACGTTGCACTGAGCAGCCCCACTTGAGTGGTCCATTTTAAAAGTTAGTGCATGATTGGCCGTTGGTCCATCGGGATGATGGCCTCTGGCGCAGGTGGGCGGTAGCCTAATGCACTGTGGGGTCTTTTGGTGTTGTATTGTTTCCTCCAGCTTTCGATGATGATCTGGGCTTCACGGAGCGAGTAGAAGATCTCTCCGTTTAGCAATTCGTCGCGCATTCGCCCGTTGAAGCTTTCGCAGTATCCGTTCTCCCAGGGCGATCCAGGCTCGATGTAAGCTGTCTTGGCTCCAACGCCTTTGATCCAGTCCCGGACAGCCTCAGCAATGAACTCCGGACCGTTGTCTGAACGAATGTAAGCAGGCACGCCGCGCAGAATGAACAGGTCTGTAAGAGCGTCGATAACCTCAGTCGAGTTCAGCTTGCGTTTTACCCGGATCGCCAGACATTCTCGGCTGTGTTCATCCAGAATATTAAGCGTCCGGAACGCCCTGCCATCATCTGTCCGGTGATGCACGAAGTCGTAAGACCAAACGTGGTTGCGATACTCGGGCCGAAGCCGAACGCATGAGCCATCGTTCAGCCAAAGCCGTGCGTATTTCGCGGAAGCTGGGCAGTGATTTCGCGCGATCTCGGGCACGCGTT
>NZ_CEZFMW010000114.1:0-11893 GCF_982993085.1 Thalassobacter sp.
AAGGGGAAGTCTCCTCAAACCCCGATTTGTGCAACAGAGCCGATCATTGGCCGCAATACAAAAGATCTCTGCCTAGTTGGTGAACTATATAAATAACTGATTTTACTGTTAAAGTGGCTCCAGCGGTAGGGATCGAACCTACGACCAATTGATTAACAGTCTGAGATTGCGAGAAAATCATGGTCCATTTGGCCTCCTTCGGGGCGTACGTTCCCTTGAAAACATAGCAATATCATCCCGGTAGCACCATCCAGGCCCACCTGGATCAATCGCAAACACTGTACTCGGGACTGTACTTTCCATGACCATATTTAAATTCACCGAGGCCCGTATCAGGGACCTCCCACTTGGCTCAGGCATCCATCGGGACACCGATGTAAAAGGGTTGATGTGTATCTGCCACAAGACCTGCAAGACCTTTTCTGTTCAAAGCGACGTCCGGCGGGAAAAGCGACATGTTCGAACCGTGAGGGTCAAGATCGGACGGGCTGACCATTTCCGTCTTGCCGAGGTCAGGAATGAGGCTCGAAAACTCATGGCCACGATCCAGTCTGGCGTCGATCCCACGGCGGGGCCGGAGTCTACCGGCATCACGCTGGAACAAGCCCTGAAAGAACGCGAGCTTTCTGACGCAACGGTCAGAAACTACCAGTATCATATGGACAACTACCTCGGGCGTCTTCGACGTCGTGCCGTGGCTGACATTTCACGTCAGGACTGCCGAGAGCTCATGGACCAGCTCACCAGGCGTCACGGCAAGACCATGGGTGGTTCGGTCATGCGCACTGTTCGAGCTCTTGTGAATACGGCCCGCCGCCATGACGAAACGATTGGGGCAAACCCCGTTGATGCCCTTCGTGTCCCTGCAACCCCGAAACGGGAAGTCGGCGAATTGGACTTGGCCGGTTTCTGGTCCACGACCGAAGCCATGTCTCCCCTGATGCGTGACCTGCAACGGACGTTTCTTCTGACGGGTGCACGGAGAACTTCCCTGCTTGGTGTGAAATGTGCCGACTTTGACGCAGTGGCTGGCGTCCTGACCTTCACCCATATGAAAACAGGCGGAGCTTGGTCCTTCCCAACCGGCCGCTGGTTGACCGAAACCTTAAGGGCCAGGATGAAGGAGGACGAGCCTCTTAACTCGCCTTGGCTTTGGCCGTCACCGGGGTCAGCCACAGGCCACGTTGCAGAGCCAAAAAGGGCTGGTGTTCCGTCTCCACATGCACTTCGCCACCATGCCAGAACGATGATGATTGCTGCTGCTGTGCCATATGCAGAAGGTGCGCTTCTGTTGGGTCAACGGCTTCCAGGGGCCTCTGGCGGGTATGTGCATCAGACGCATTTGGTTGAAGCCCTTCGGCCCCATGCTCAAGCTCTAGAGGATTTGGTTCTGGCCAAGGCCGGTGTTGAGTGAATGATGGTACGATGTCTTAGCACGTTGGCATATCAAGACCTTGCAAGCTGATAACCTGATTTCATCGCTGTCCATTTGGACGCACTTGGATTTTGGAGTTATCAGCATGAGCAACTTGGAAAACGAAACCCCTTGGATGACAACTGAAGTCGCCGCCAAATACCTTTCGGTCTCACCTGGCACCATGCACAATTGGCGTAGCAAAGGCACCGGCCCTTCCTGCCGAACCGTCGGCCGGATTGTTCGTTACCACCGTCACGACCTGGACGCCTTCATGATGTCGGGGGCGGCGTGATGCGAAAGATAACAGTCATACAGCACCGAGACCCGATGCCGGATTATTCGAACGAAGAAGACCGGTACGAGATGGCCAAGATGCTCCTACAAGAGGCTGAATTGGACAGCACCGACCCGGTTGAACGGGTGATTGAGGCCAGTTGGGCTGCGGGTTTCAACGGCTTTGACGATGCCTGCCTTCGACTGCTTGCCGAGTTCTTGGGACTTTTCCCGATCGATTGGTTGGAAGACCAGCAGGGCAAAATCACCGTTCAATTCGGAACCGCTTTGGATGCGATCAACTCGAATGCAGACAACGTGAATTTCTGGGAAAACGGATATTTGCGGGACGAAGCTGCAAGACAGGAACCGAAACGTTGGTGCTTGCACGAGGCGGAACTGGAAAGACAATTCCACCAACATTTGACCTAAGACCAACGGTCCGCTTCGAAGACAAGGCTAATGATTTCCTTACGCCAGCGTTCGTTGCGTGCGGGTCAAGTGTTGGTATGCGGGCGGATTTGGGCACGGTATTGTTCTGATCGATAGACCGGATTTCCACAGCCGCCTAGCAGGGCAATCCGGTCGATACGTTAGCATATAGGAGGCCTGCCATGCCTGAAACCGAAGATAACGCCCCCAAGCCTTCTGGCACACCATTGAAAGACCTTCTGACGACGAAGGAAGCTGCGGCCTTGACCGGGCATCCTGCAACCACGCTGATGGCCTTTCGTAATCGCCGCAACAACACCAAATACAAGAATGCTGGTCCTGATTTCGTGAAGATTGGGACAGCGGTTTTCTATGAACGTTCTGTGATCGAGGCCTATAGCGCCAAACGTGCGGGGGCTTGAAATGGGTGTTCATACCGATGCGTCACAACTGACGCCCTTGCTGGCCAGTGGATACCAGCTTCTCCCTTTGCATAAGTTTTCGGCCCAAGATGAGGTCAAGGGCAAGAAACGCAAAAGGGGCAAGTCTCCGATCGACAGCAACTGGATGAAGCGTCCCTATAAATCCCAAGACCAAATCAAGCACATGGAGGCTGGTAACAACGTCGGCGTGCGTCTGAAGCCCTTTGATCTGGTCTTGGATGTGGACCCTCGGGCCTTTCCTGATGGTCAGACCTTGGCGTCCCCAATCAACCCATTTGTCGAGCTGGTTCTTTGGACTGGTATGGACCCGGACCTCTATTCGACCGTTGAAACCGGCTCGGGTGGCTTGCATATCTATATGGCTAAGCCAGAGGACGTTTCCACCAGAGATAGCCTGAACGATCAGTTTCCCGGCATCGAGTTCAAGACGGTTGGCCGTCAGGTCGTTGCCCCTGGTTCGGTTCATCCCGATAGCCTGAAAACCTACACATGGAAGGCTGACACGCCTGAGCTTGGTGCATTCGGTGCCGAGGCTGCACCTAAGGCCCTTGTCGATCTGATCCGAAGACCATCAGGCTGCGTGGCAACTGGCGGGGGCGAGCACGATCAGGAAGAACTGGCTCAGATGCTTGAACACCTGGACCCAACCGACTTTGCAGACCATGACGATTGGCTCACTTTGATGCAGGCCTGCCACCATGCAACGGCAGGGGATGGGCGTCAGGAGCTTGTGGACTGGTGCACTCAGGATCCTGCTTATGCAGATCACGGTACCCTGATCCGCATCCGATGGGATAGCCTTCACGCCAACAATGACGGCAATCGCATTACCCTCCGCACCCTGCATAAAATGCTGAGAGATGCAGGGGCTGAGGATGCCATTCCCAGGACACTTCCAGCAGATGATTTTAACGACGACCTCGATCAAACTGGAGTGCCGGCGGGTGCCATCGCCAAACCCCAAAGGAGGCCGGTGCATGAAGGTGGCTTGATGGTCAACAAGAAGACCGGCGTAGCCCCCGACACGGCCAAGAATGCCCTAAAGGCAATTACGGGCTCCAAGCTCGATCCAAGGTTTGACGAACTCAAGCAGCGGGTTGTTCTGATGGGTGAATTGCCCTGGGGTGAAGGCTATGGCCGTGTGCTGACTGACAAGTTGCTCTTGTTGGCCCGCACGTTCTTGATGGAACAGCACCAGCGCAAGGACTACCAGCCGTCCAAGGAAAACGTTCAGGACGCAATCACAACGGTTGCCTATTTATACAAATTCAACCCGATCCTAGACTATCTGGATGGCTTGACTTGGGATGGGACAAGCCGGGTAAAGGACCTCTTCACAATCGCCTTTCAATGTGGCCGGGACGATTACACCGAGGCCGTCTCACAATGCTTTATGGTCGGGGCCGTGGCGCGTCAAAGGCAACCGGGCTGCAAGCTGGACACGATGCCGGTCATTAAGGGGCCACAGGGCTCTTTGAAATCTACGGGCATTCGGGACCTGTTTTCCCCGGATTGGTTCAGTGACGCAGAGCTCGGCGATCTCAGGAACAAAGATGCGGCCATGAACCTGGAAGGTGTCTGGGTCCACGAGTTTGCCGAATTGGCAGGTCTTCGGGCAAGTGATATGGACGTTCTCAAAGCATTCATGTCCCGAGCTATAGACAGGTATCGAACGCCCTATGATCGCAACACAAAGGATCACCAACGCCGTGTGGTATTTGCGGGCACTGTGAACGAAGGCGGATACCTGAGCGACCCAACGGGTGCCCGGCGTTTCTGGCCGTTGGAAATGGCTTCTGGGTCCAGGGTTGATCTGGGCTGGATTGCTGAGCATCGGGACCAACTCTGGGCCGAAGCGGATGCGTTGTTCAAATCGGGCATCGGTCATGTATTGCCCGAGCCTTTGTGGTCGATGGCCGCAGAACGCCAGGCAGACGAAACGGTTGATGATCCTTGGGTTGATAGCCTGGCCGTCATGCTCAGCAACCGGCAAACGGAACGGCAGGCCTTTGAGGCTGGCACGGGTGACTACGCTGCGGATGTAATCGATAGGGAGCGGGTTGCCTCACCGTTGCGTGAGCCTCCCTCCGCCGACAAGGTGCATACGCAGGACCTGCTGAGCTATCTCGGCTTGGAAAGCGACCGGCAGAACAAAGGCCATGCGCAGCGTTTGAGGCGGTCTATGGAAACCCTTGGCTGGAAGCACAAGCGGGGCGTCAGGTTGGGTGGTCGTGTTTCGGCAGGGTATGTCCGAGCCGATGAGTGATGTTCTGGCAATCAGAGCGCATCCATTCGGTCACGGCGTTGACGGTCGTTGATCTTTGTTGACCTGAAGCGTCTCGTCTAAGGCTTTGTTTCGGAACACTTGTTGACGATGTTGATCATGTTGATCTTAAAGCAATATATCTTGGTAGAATAAGCCGATTAGGCATAGGGTACGGGTCAGGACACAGGGGCAGTGTGCAGTCCGGGTATATATAGCGAAAACGGTCAACGAAGATCAACGCCATCAACAAGGCAATAAAAACAATACGTTACAGAAGGCTCCGAAAACGCATTGTTGATGTAGAATTCTTCCAGCTTGGAAGGTCGGGACTGCACAACGTTGTGAGCCGGCACACTCCTTCGTAAATCGCTGGCATACGGCTCCAACGTAACACGACATTCTGACCTCGAACGGCAACGAGGATGCTGTCCGTGAAAAACCTGAGGTTATCAGCCCGCACAGATAGGCCGCCCCATTGATACTGAATTGGGCGTTCTGGTGTCTTGGGCGTGAATGACTTCAAGGGCTTAATCGGCGCCTGCCTCAGCCAAGCACAGTGACGAAGACAGAATAGGCAGCACAATGAGCTTGATGAGGATGAACCAGATCAAACCGGCCAGTGACCCGCGGATGCCTTCAAAGATTGCTGCAATCACCCGCCCGATCTACGGCGAGAAGGGCGATGAGTTTCTGCACTATCTCCGTCAATTCGGCCACATCACTTACGCGGCCAACATGACTGGTCTGACCCGGCGTACCTTCTACGACCGGCGTGCGAAGCATCCGGACTTTGCAGAAGCATGGGATGAGGCGTTGGCCGCCTTCGAGGAAGAATTGACAATGCGTGTGGTCCAGACGGCCTTGGAGATGGGGACCGGCAAGTGGGTCCAGTGCTTCGACCTCAAGACGGGCGAACCCGAGCTGGATGATGACTTCGAGCCAGTCTACCGATTTGAAACGGCGAGCGTCGATCCGAGGGTGCTGAACAAGCTCCTTTCTCTTCGGATGACCTCTGCGGACGGCCCGGCCCAGACGAACGTTCAGGTCAACACCACCGTGAACGAGTTGCCGAGGAAGCCGAGGCTCGTTGGAGGCTCCACCGGGTCCGTACGACGACCTCTGGGCGCGTCCAGGGCCTCGGGGGCACATCCGGGCGTCGAAGTTGCCGAGGTGATCCAGGGGAAGACACACGAGACCATGGGACGGTCCGATGACTGATGGCTCGGTCCATGTAACGCTCGTAAATGCCGGGGGTGTCGCCACGGTGAAGTTCGCGGACGGTTACGAGACGATGAGGGTGGCCCTGGGATACCTTGAGTCCCTCGCAGACGGTCTGATCGCCGAGATGGACGAGGGACGCGAGCCGGTGTCGTGGCAATCGGCGCAGGTACGCGACGAGGCGACCTTCTCGGTGGAGGCGCGGCTGGACCTGGACGACGAGACGCGCGGGCGGCTCCTGGAGTGGATCGCCGGCACGCCCTACTTCGAGGACTAACCAGCAATAGAAGCGGCCTTTCGCTTCCCTAGCCCGCTGTATCGCTCTAAAACCTTTGGTTGAGAGAGAATTAGCGGATATTTTTGTATGACCTCGACATTTGGATCGTTCGCCGATTTCGGTGGATACACAGCCGACCAGGTTAGGGCTATGAGCCGAGATGAGCAGGTCGCGATGATGTTGGAGTGGTTCCGCCGACAGTTCGAGGACCCGCAGAAAGACACACCCTACAACAAGGACCTTGGCGGCTACGTCTTCCTGTTCGGCGGTCCGTTTGACGCGAGCGATCAGATTCAGGAAGAATTCTCGGAGGCTGTCGACTTCGATACCATGATGCTGGCCGTAGATCAGGTACAGGAGGACGGTACGGTCGAGTGGGCTCCGCAGACGGGTGGGGACTTTTACGAGCATCCTGACGAGGACGACCGCGTTGCCTCTGGCGAGATAGTCGACGGGGACGGTGAATGGCCGCCTATCATCTCAGATCGTGCGCCGACACCGCCTGAGCCAGAAGCCCGTGCCGATGTGATCCGCCGACTGGACGAATTGGAAGCAATAGTCCAACCGCTTCTGGAAACGTTCGAGGCCAAAGCACAAGCCCCTTCAATGATGGGTCACAACAATCCGCCCGAGGAATTAGAACTCGTTCAGGCTGTCCCGAGAGAGGAATGGTTGCGGATCAAAGCTGCGATTGATGAAATCCGGCAGCAAACGACCGTTGAACAACCTGATATTGACAGCGTTGAACGCAGCAATAGCCGTTTGATTTCTGCGGCGATCGCCTTAGCTGATTGGATCAGAAATCGTATAACCGCGGCAGTTGACGCTGGCGTAGCAATCGGTGTGGCATACGGCATTGCAAACCCGGAGGCTGCGAAAGCTGCACTCATTAGTGCCGCACAAGCCGTCCAAACCTGGATAACTTCGATGCCCTGGCCGTTCTGAAGCTCACGCACTTCAAATAGGCCCATGAGAACTACCCTCGAAACTGTTCTTCGTTCTGTGCTTGGCATCGTGATTTTAATCCAATCCCCTGTTTTCATTTACCCTACCGCACCCGGACCCACTGATCCCGTGTCAGGTGTGCACCGTCGTTGGCTTACGTGGAGCCGACGGCGCGGCAGTATGCGGCCTAACGCCCGAGGTCAGGAGAACACCCATGCAGGACACACAGCAGCGCGTCGTCACGAGGGAACGCCAGCAACTGGCCGACCTGGAGCGAGAGTTCGACGAGATCGAGACGCAGCAGGAGGAGCGGTTCGAACTGATCCGACGAAAACGTGAGAGGCTGGCCGACATGGGCGTGGTACTGGATGCCTGATCTGAGCGGGACGGGTCCCGCCTGGGGGGCCACGGCCACCACTGTGCCTGTCGATGGGAGGCCGGTCCCGCCGCTGCCAGCCATCCGCTTCGTCAAGACACAGCGCGAGGCCGAGGCGCTGGTCCAGGAGGCCGCGGCCGACTGGCCGCCGCTGCCCGGCCTGACCATGCGGGCGAACGCCGTTCGTCTGCTGTCCTCCATGTACCACATCCACGGCTCCACGCGGTTCCCGCGCGGCTGGGTCCGCCCGGTCATGCAGGCCTTCATCGCAGCGGGCGTGGACTGCCCGAACGCCCGGTGTTGGCGTTCCTACCGCTCCGACGTACAGGACAACCCCGGCAGCTTCCTGTCCACCGACGGCGCGCCCGTCGAGCTGCTGCGCCAGATGGAGCTGGACCTCATGGGCGCGTGATCCGCCAGCATTTGAAGCCCGACGCTCATACGCTGGTCCCCCGCACTGAGCCGACGCGGCATTGTTCGAATGTGCCCGGTCGCTCCGTCAGAGCCTCCTTCTCGAACCGGGTACGCACGGCGGACGGCTGGCCTTTTACGACGGGGTCAAGGCCGTCCGCCACTCCCGACATTCGGAGGCTGAGGATTGCATATGAAGAAAGACGAACTGGAAAAGAGGATCGGCGAGTTGCGGGCAGACCGCGAGCGCCTGACCGGCGAACTGGACAAGGCCCGCGCCGAGGAGCGGGACGCCTGATCGAGGGCAAGAAACCCGGCGACACCTCGGCCGCCATCGCGACCCGTATCGGCATCGTGGACGAGGCTCTCGCCGAGCTCCAGGAACGCCAGGGTGCTGCCGCCGCGAGTGCCGAACGTAGACAGCGGACGGTGCGCGCGGAGAAGGCGCTCGAAGCCACCGCCGAGCGGGCGAAGCTGGCCCGCGCCGTGGATGACGCACTGACCGCCCTCTCCACAGCTTGGCCCGCCTACCAAGAGGCCGTCCGTAGGGACCTCGGCGCCACGTCAGCCGCGAACGGCGACGTGACCCCGATCGAACGCGGGCTCGTCGCGAACCGGCAAAACGATGTCCTGGTCCGTACGCTCGTCAGTGCAGGTGGCATCGGCCTCGCCCGCGCCCTGGGCGTCGAGACGGTCGTTCGAGAGCGCCACGCGATCGCACTGGCCGCCGCGGAGGAGCGTGTCGCCCAGAGCCTGCGGACGGAACTGCTCCGTGTGCGCGCCGACAGCCCGCAACCGAACGTGGCTCGCGAAGCCAAGCAGGAACTGGAGAACATGGAGAAGGTCGGATGAGCAACGAGGGACAACGCCACGCCGCCGAACTGAAGCTGCTGGAGGATCGCAAGAAGGAGCTTGAGGACGCCCTCGAACGCTTGGCACGGGACGAGGCCGACGCGGAGGAGGTCATGGAACTGGCCACCCTAGTCGAGCAGCTCGAACAACACGTGGAGACCGCCCGTGCGGCGGCCAAACGGGCAAAATCGCCCATTGAGGAGAAGAACATGACCAAGACCAAAGACGTTCGGAAGGCAGCAGCGGCCAACCGTGAGGCTGCCGAGCGGCAGCTCGACGAGCTGGCCAAGCAGATGCAGGAGCCTAGCGAGACGTTCTAAAAGGCCTACGACCGCATGCTGAGCACGGACATGGGCAAGGCGCTGATGCAGAGCCGGGACGACGCCCAAGAACTCGAACGCGGCGGCGTGACCAGCATGGACGTAGCCGAAGCTCACCAGCGCTTGCAATCCTAAGTTCCGATTTTTCTAGAAGGCTTTCAGGCCCGCATCATCCTTTGGTGCGGGTTTTTTTCGTCTCCAACATCTTAAGGCACCGAACGCCTATCCCAAATAAGGATATGCCGGGGCTTGACGTTTTTCTATTAAATGGACCGTTCACGCGAATCATGTGAGCGATCAATCTTGATAGGAGATCGCAATGACCAAAACAGTACTTAAGATCGAAGGCGAGGCAGCAGAACACTATCGTGTCGTCGAAAATGGAACTTGCCCGACATGCGGCAATGATCGCGACGGCTGGGTCGAGCTAGGCGTCAAGTTCCCAAAATCGGAACTCGAGAACGGAACGACATATCGGCTGCGCGACGAAGTCCAGATCGCTGAGAGTGAACTTAGGCTGATCGGTCTCGTCCCGATCCTTATGCGGGACTACGGCCACTGGTATGACGAAGCTCTTGTGGTCAAGGCTTTGGACACGGCGCTGGGCGGTTGCGACACCGAACAACTCAATGCCGCACGCGTTTTAGTGCGCGATTGGTTTGAAGCAGAGACTGAAGCTTCGGCGGCGTGAAAGCGATAGGTCCTTTATCGAAAACCTCGAAAGGAAACGACTTGGAACGACTTTCCCTATACGAACGAGCCGCCATAAATCTTAACCACAACCCAGAAGTAAACAGCGCGCAACTCGCCCCGGTTCTCAGTTGCACAGAAAAAACGGCAGCCAGCCTGCGCAGTTTATGGCGACGTGCTGGTGGTGATTGGAAGAAAATGCGCGAGATGAAAAACGAAGCAAGCCGCCACTACAAAGCAGAGATGCGGGCCAGTATCAGGAACGCGGCCTAATTCGGCCATGCTTAAACAAGCAGCGCCGGACACCAATTCTGGCGCTGCTATGGCGTTCAATGAGATACAATCCTTTAGTTTTGATGCTTCCAAGTGGTCACGATGCGAAGTGAGAAATATTCTTGATTGGGAAGGTCAGACTGCTCAAGGTTGCATTCCGAAATAATGAATTCGCAAAGAATCGCGTATGCCTTTTTCGACGCGTTGATTGCATCAGGTAGAGGAGCGTTCGTCCGTAGTGTTGGTGCCTTCTCTGCTCCACACGCATTATACATGATGATATTGGCGCTCCAACCATGATCGCTGAGGCATTGCGAAGTCAAATCAAGATGCATCAGATCAACAGTGTATTCCGTATGATCGTTGGTTTCTGAATGTCTGAGTGCGAACGGAATAATTACTGCAGTCATATTGCGACTCCTCAATCGATTGGTTTCATTTGATTGTGAAGAGTCTGGATCACCGGGGATACCTTCGAGTCGCAGAATGAATGACTGTTCGCTGAACAGAGGTTGTGGCTCCGCCTTGATGACAAGTTACTACGGAGCCACCCGCGGGGCTGGCGGGCTCCCGGCATCGCGACAAGGTGGTTCCATCGAACGGGCGAACATCGCCCGTTGCTGAAAAGGAGACCAGCCATGACCAAGACCACCTACGTCGCAACCGCCCCAAACGGCTCGCAGCACATCCGCAAGACAGACCGAACCTATACCCATGCCGTGCTCCTCGAAGGAAAGGAGGGATGGGGTGCGGTCGGTTTCTGCGGCCGTCCCGACCTGGCCGAGAAGAAGCGCGGAGAGCACCCCGGATCAATCGTGGTAGAGTGCGGCGTCCTCGGTGAGGGTGCGGCTGACATGCCTGTTGCCGATGCGACCGAGAACGCCGAACCGACCGCACCGGACGCTGACGACACGCCCGAGCGCGAGCAGACGGTCGACGAGAAGATCGTAGCGGCCAAGCTCCACGGCCCTGAGCCGAAGCGGACGATCGGCTCGCTGGTGCAGGAGCTGCTCATGGACTCCGACGTTGGTTACGTGACCATCGTGGACAGGGTCGTAGCCGAGTTCCCCGACGCCAAGACGAGCGTGAGGTCAGTGGCCTGCGTTGCAGCCGTCATGCGGAAACGCGGAACTGACGTCCCAATGCGCCGCAAGACCAAGGACTGAGCTTACAGTGGCAAAGCCACCTTCTTGACCAGCAATAAATCTTCGACAGTTCGCCAAACTTCTAAGTTTGGCGAACTGAATGGCAGACGAAGCAGATAAGCGGCAGGACATTGAGGAGGCGGTCGAGGCGTTGCGCGGCCTCACGCCCATTCAGGTAGAGGTGCTCACCGGGATCATTGCAAAGTTCGCAGATGAGCAGGAGCGCGAGCACCTGCGCACCGACTTTTTGGACGCGGACGCGTTCGAGTACTTCTCGACTAGGCTGGCGGCCCATCACGCCTCCAGCGGCGTAGCGCTCAAGAAGGAGAACTTCGAGCACACCCTGGAGCACTCGTTCAAGCGTTCGGGTCGCGAGGCAAGCCTGACCGGTAGTATGGTCAACCGCGGAGCCGATCTTGAGGTCGACGGTCACGCGTACTCGCTCAAGACCGAGGCCGCAAAGGGCCTGAACCCCAAGAAAATCACTATATCCAAGCTGATTGCGTATTTCGCGGAAGCTGGGCAGTGATTTCGCGCGATCTCGGGCACGCGTTT
>NZ_CEZFMW010000115.1:0-11820 GCF_982993085.1 Thalassobacter sp.
GCGAGCCCGGTGGTCATCGGGGTCTCCAATTCTGAAAAGGTCAGACAATAGAAAAGGGCCGCGCGAATTGCCCGCGCGACCCTAAAATGTGACTTACATGTCTTTGGCAGCCGCCAAAGGAGCCGTGTCTACAGCATCCGCATAAGTGCCCAGAGCCGATGGGATCGAACCCGCATCAACGAACACGCCTGCCACGCCGGACATGAATTCAGCAGCACCGCCACCGAGCCATTTTTCCGACAGCTGGTCTTCAGCGGATGGGAAGACAAACGTGGCCATAGTGGCCGCGGTTGCGTCTACATCCATGCCAGCGTCTTTTGCGATGACGGGCAGCATTTCTGCCTGAGCCGCCGCACCGGAGTTCCAGCGATCATTCATATCAGCGGTGATCTTGAGGAACTTGGACAGCAGTTCGCCCTCTTCCGCGACGAAGTCAGCAGGTGCCGATGTCACGTCAAACACGAGGATGCCGAGTTCTTCTTTTTCTGCGCCGGTCAGCAGAACGTTGCCGTGGTCCAGCATGGTGCGCAGCGAACCGCCCCAACCACATGCCATATCCAGCGAGCCTTGTGCGAACGCAGGCGCGGATTCGTTTGGCGCCATGTCAACGACTTCCAGCTTCGAGATATCGACACCGAAGTGGTTCATCTGGCTCAGGAAACCGTAGTGAGCAGCGGTGCCGAGTGGCACAGCGACGCGCTTGCCCTCAAGATCCATCACGTTGGATTTGTCAATTTCGAGCGCGGAGGAGACGACGCAGTTGTCGTTCTCAGAGTAGCTCACAGCCACGTCGACCGCCTTGATGTCTTGGCCTGCGGACGCTGCAACCACGAAGGGTGGCACACCTTGGCTGACCGAGATTTGCACGTCGCCGGACGCCATGGCTGCGGACATCGCAGTCCCTGCATCGAACGATACCCAGTTGATTTTGACGCCCATTTCTTCTTCGTAGATGCCGTTGGCTTTGGCATACTGGAATGGCATCGGCCACTCGAGGAAGTAAGCGACTGTGATTTCGCCGCCGTGGCCACCAGCCATAGCAGCCTGAGCACCTGTCAGCATCGCGAGGGCCCCTACGGCACCCATGAGTTTGGATTTCATACGCATAATACGTCTCCCGGTTTTTGCGTTGTTCAGGTCACCCATGGGTCAAGCCCAGACTGCCCTGTTGGATACATTTACAGCATCCTTGGCCGCAGCTTAGGGTTGCTTTGTCGCGAATGGCAATCCCAACATTTGCCAGACAATATTTGGATATATTGCGTAATCACATCTGGCCCTATATCGCCGCCTCACCCTTAGGCAGAGTGCCGAAAACCAAAGCACCTTTTTGACCGGAGTCTTGTCAAATGTCCGTCACTGCCGCACCGCCCTCTGCTATTCCTAACGACATCTCTAGCGTGATCGAGGCCGACCGCGCCCACGTCTGGCACCACCTGCTCCCCCACAAGCCGCTCGAAACAAATGACCCGCGCATTATCGTTGAGGGCAAGGGCATGCGCGTATGGGATGCCACCGGAAAAGAGCATCTGGATGCGGTGTCCGGCGGCGTTTGGACCGTCAACGTTGGCTACGGACGCGAAGAAATTGCGGATGCGGTGCGCGATCAGCTGGTCAAACTGAACTACTTTGCCAACTCCGCAGGTTCGATTCCCGGCGCGCAGTTCGCCGAAATGCTAATCGACAAAATGCCCGGCATGAGCCGCGTATATTACTCGAATTCAGGGTCTGAGGCCAACGAGAAGGTCTTTAAGATGGTCCGCCAGATCAGCCAATTGCGCCACGGCGGCAAGAAATACAAAGTGCTCTACCGCGAACGCGACTATCACGGCACGACCATCACCGCCCTGTCTGCCACCGGGCAGCCGCAGCGCGCCGCGCAATATGGTCCCTACACCCCCGGCTTCGTTGAGGTTCCGCATTGCCTAGAATATCGCAACCAATTCCCCGACGCTGAGGATTACGGCATCGCTGCCGCCAATGCGATCGAAGAGGTCATCTTGCGCGAAGGCCCTGATACCGTTGGTCTTTTGTGCCTAGAGCCGATCACCGCTGGCGGCGGCGTTATCACCCCACCCCCAAGCTACTGGCCCCGTGTTCAGGAAATCTGCAAAAAGTACGACGTGCTACTGCACATCGATGAAGTCGTGTGCGGCGTGGGCCGGACAGGCACATGGTTTGGCTACCAACACTACGGAATCGAACCCGATTTCGTGACCATGGCAAAGGGCGTCGCCTCTGGTTATGCCGCGATTTCGTGCACCGTGACCACCGAAGCCGTGTTTGAAATGTTCAAAGACGATGTGTCGGATCCGCTACACTATTTCCGCGATATCTCGACATTTGGGGGATGTACCGCTGGCCCCGCTGCCGCGATTGCCAACATGAACATCATCGTTCGCGAAAACCTGCTGGAAAACACGATCGCCATGGGCGAGCGGTTCGTAAACAACCTTCGGGGTTTGGCGGAAAAGCACCGTGTGATTGGCGACGTTCGCGGCAAGGGATTGTTCTGCGGGGCAGAATTGGTGGCGGACCGTGCCACCAAGGAACCCGCCGATGAAAAAAAGGTCCAAGCTGTCGTGGCAGACTGCATGGCGCAGGGCTTGATCATCGGAGCAACCAACCGCTCCCTGCCGGGCTTCAACAACACGCTGTGTTTCTCGCCCGCGTTGATCTCGACTGCAGACGACATTGATGAGATCACGGCAGGCGTCGACAAAGCCCTGACCCGCGTGTTCTCCTAAGTCCAAACCTGACCCGCATTGGGTCCAACAAAGGCTCTACCCTTATGTCCAAATTCTGACTAAGGGTAGAGCCACATGTCTATCGCCGTCGAATCCTTTCTGCTCAGCCCCACCAACACCGGCACGCTTCAGCGTCAGGTGCAGGACCTCGTGACCGATGGCATTTTGGGCGGCCGTTTTCGCCCCGGTGATCGGTTGCCCTCCTCCCGGAAACTGGCGACCCACCTCGGCATCAGCCGCATTACCGTGACACTCGCCTACACCGAACTTGTGGCAAACGACTACCTCACCTCACGGGGCCGCTCAGGCTATTTCGTTTCGGATCAGGCCCCCGCACCCGTGGACAGCTTGCCCCCGCCTGCCGGGCCTTCAACGGTGGATTGGTCGCGCACCTTGGGCGGGCGGATCGGCACGTCCCTCACGATTTCGCGGCCCGAAGCATGGCGCGACTACCGCTATCCGTTCATCTACGGCCAGCCCGACCAACGCCTGTTTGACCATCAAAGCTGGCGGCGCTGCGCGATGCAGGCCTTGGGCCGCCGCGATTTCGATGCCCTGACAGCAGACGCCTATGAGGCCGACGACCCAGAGCTGGTCGCCCAGATCATCCGCTTGATCCTTCCCCGCCGGGGGATCGCCGCACGCCCGGATCAGGTCCTGATCACGCTTGGCGCTCAGAACGCGCTGTGGACGGCCACGCAGGTCCTGCTCACGCAACGCCGGACGGCGGCGATGGAGTATCCCTGCTATCCCGTTTTGCGCGATATCCTAACCCAAAGCCGGTGCAACACGACCGAACTGAACGTGGACAACGCAGGCCTACGTCCCGAAAGCATTCCGCCCGAAACAGACGTGTTGTTCACCACCCCCTCGCATCACTGCCCCACGTCTGCGACGCTTCCGCTGGAACGCCGCCGCGCGCTTTTGAAACGGGCGCAGGACGATGATTTCTTGATCGTTGAGGATGACTACGAATTCGAGCTCGGCTTTATGACCCGCCCTGCCCCCGCACTCAAATCGCTCGATACCGAAGGGCGCGTCATCTATATCGGCTCGTTCTCCAAGTCGCTCTTTCCGGGGCTGCGGTTGGGCTACATGGTTGCCGCTGCCCCCGTGATCCGCGAGGCCCGCGCACTGCGGGGGCTGGTGTTGCGCCACCCACCCGGCCACATCCAGCGCTTTGCGGCCTACTACCTGACCCACGGCTACTATGACGCGCAGGTTCAACGCACTGCCCGCGCCTTTCGCGCCCGGCGCGAGGTGCTGGATGAAAGCCTTGCGCGCAATGGGCTAGAACCTGCAGGGCGCAACGGCTTTGGTGGCTCAAGTGTTTGGATGCGCACGCCCGACGGGGTTTCTGCCGATGATCTGGCCGCGCGCCTGCGCGCGCGCTCCGTGCTTATTGAACCGGGTGCGGCCTTTTTCCGGCCCGGCGATGCGCGTGGTCAAAACCACTACAGGCTGGGATATTCGTCCATCGACTCGACCGCCATACCCACCGGCACCGCCCTCATTGCCGAGGAATTGGCTCGCCTACAGCGGTAACGCAGTGGTCGATTTTATCTCTTCCATCGAAAGCAGCGCGGTCACGTTATACACCCGCACCTCTGAGATCAGGGCCTGATAAAACACGTCATAGGCCCGCGCATTCGCGACCCGCACCTTCAGAATATAATCTATCTCCCCGGCCAGCCGGTGCGCCTCAAGCACTTCATCGCGCGCCATCAGCGCCTTCAGGAATTTGGCCTGCCACTCCGCTTCATGCTCGGACGTGCGGATCAGCACGAAAAAACACGCCTCCAACCCCAAGGCATCGGCATCCAAAACCGCAGTGGTCGCCTTGATCACCCTGCCTTCGCGCATTTTGCGGATTCGGTTCCAAACGGGTGTCTTCGACGACCCAATTTTCTTTGCGATTTCATCAAGACTTTGTGAGGCGTCCGCTTGCAGCTCCGCAAGGATTTTCCTGTCTGTCTCATCAAGGCGCATCGCCATTCCGTATTCTCCGCTTTTTCTAAACGCTCATTCCAAATCCCACTAGGATCGGGACGTTGTTCCTTATCTACGCAGGCGCGGTGCAATTAACCAGAACAATGTTCTATATTGATAGGGAACCGAAGAGGCACGCAATGCAACACTTCCCCATCTTTATGGCCGTCGCAGGACGGCGCATCGTTTTATCCGGCGGCGGTGACGCAGCCCTCGCGAAATTGCGCCTTCTGCTCAAGACAGAAGCCAACATATCCGTCTTTGCCGCAGACCCGGCACCCGAGATCGAAACATGGGCCCAGCAAAACCGCCTAACGCTTCATTCCCGCGCCATGGAACCGGGTGACGCCATGTGCGCGGTGCTGTTCTACGCGGCCAACGAAGACGCCGCCGAAGACGCCCGCGTGGCCGATTTGGCCCACCGCGACGGGGCGCGCGTCAACATTGTCGACAACCTCGCGGACAGCCAATTCATCACGCCCGCAATTGTTGACCGCGATCCCGTTGTCGTTGCCATCGGCACAGAGGGCGCCGCCCCGGTTCTGGCCCGTGCGATCAAACGTGACCTAGAGGAAAAACTGCCCGCGCAGCTTGGCACGCTGGCGCGTATTGGCAAAACCTTCCGCCGCGCGGTTGAGGTGCTGCCCTTTGGCAAAGCGCGGCGCGATTTCTGGGCTGAATACTACTTTGACCACGGCCCCAAATCATTGGAACTGGGTGAAGACGCTGTGATCCCAGCTCTCGAAGATCACCTGGCAAATGCCTTGAACAAATCAGAAAAAGTGGGTCACGTTGATCTGGTGGGGGCTGGCCCCGGTGATCCGGACCTCCTGACGCTCAAGGCGCGCAAGGCCTTGGACAAGGCGGATGTCGTCATCCACGACCGCCTCGTGCCGCACACCATACTGGAGCTGGCACGCCGTGAAGCCACCATCATTGACGCAGGCAAAACGGGATTTGGCCCCTCAACGCCGCAGGGCGATATCGACGCCCTTATCGTGGAACACGCGCGCACCGGCGCACATGTCGTGCGCCTCAAAGCGGGCGACGCCACTGTCTTCGGACGCCTCGACGAAGAGCTAGATGCAATTGCCGCCGCGGGTATCAACTACACGATTATTCCCGGCATCACAGCGGCCTCTGCGGCGGTTGCCACCATCGGGCAAAGCCTGACCAAGCGCGGCCGCAATTCTGCGGTGCGCCTGATCACCGGGCACGACACCAAGGGCTACGCTGATCAAGACTGGCGCGCGCTCGCCACCCCCGGCGAGGTTGCCGCTATCTACATGGGCCGCACCGCCGCGCGCTACATCCAAGGTCGCCTGACCATGCACGGCGCAGACCCCGCCACGCCTGTCACCATTGTTGAACACGCCAGCCAGCCCAGCCAGCGCATCCACACCGCCACATTGGGCACGCTGTCCGACACCATGCTGGGCGTCACGGGCCCGGCCCTCACTCTTTACGGCCTCGCGCCACGCGCCGCACTTGATGCGGTCGAAACCCTGCCCCTACAGGAGGTCGCCCAATGACCCGCGCCTTTACTCCCAAAGTCCTCACCGCCAATCACCTGCTTGAAGGTGACGTTGTGTATCTGAGCGCGTCTGGCAAATGGGTGCGTGACCTTGCAGCCGCAGAGGTTTTGACCAACGAGGCCGACGCGCAGATCCGCCTGATTGAGGCGGAGCAACAGGTCGACACCGTTGTTGGCGTGTACTTGGCCGACGTCACGCCCGATGGCCAACCCAAACACTTTCGCGAAGATTTTCGCGCGACAGGGCCATCGAACTACGCCCATGGAAAACAAGCCTCAACCCAAGCGGAGCTGAACTAATGTATCAATACAATGACTTCGACACCGCATTTCTGACGGAACGCAACGCGCAGTTCCGCGCTCAGGTAGAGCGGCGCATCAATGGCTCCCTGACGGAGGACGAATTCAAGCCCTTGCGCCTGATGAATGGCGTCTATCTGCAATTGCACGCCTACATGCTGCGGGTCGCGATCCCTTATGGCACGCTCAACAGCGCGCAAATGGATATGCTGGCCCATTTGGCCGCGAAATATGACAAAGGCTATGGTCACTTCACCACCCGCCAAAACATTCAGTACAACTGGCCAAAACTGCGCGATATTCCCGATATGCTGGACGATCTGGGCACCGTCGGGATGCACGCGATTCAAACCTCGGGCAACACGATCCGCAACGTGACGGCTGACCATTTTGCCGGTGCCGCCGCAGATGAAATCGACGATCCGCGTCCCTACGCAGAACTGCTGCGCCAGTGGTCAACCGATCACCCCGAATTCCAGTTTTTGCCACGCAAATTCAAGATCGCGGTCACCGGGGCAGAGGCTGATCGCGCCGTGATCCGCGCCCATGATATCGGCTTGCAACTGGTCAAGCACGACGGCGAGATCGGTTTCAAAGTCATCGTCGGTGGCGGGCTTGGACGCACACCTATGATCGGCAAGGTCCTGCGCGAGTACCTGCCCATGGCCGACCTGCTCCCTTATTGCGAGGCGATCGTGTCGATCTACAACCGCCTTGGACGTCGTGACAACAAATACAAAGCCCGCATCAAGATCACCGTCCATGAGAACGGGATCGATACGATCCGCGATCAGGTCGAGGCGCGCTTTGCAGAAATCCGCCCCGCCTTTACCGGGGTCGACCAAGAGCTGCTGGCCGAGATCAAGGCCCAGTTCGCCCCGCCAGCATTTAAGACGGCGGAAAATAATGTATACATTAATGCATACGCTAATGATCCCGTCTTTCGGTCGTGGGCAGACACCAACCTGACGGCCCACAAGGTGCCGGGCTATGCCATCGTATCGATCTCGATCAAGAAGCAGGGGAACACACCTGGCGACGCCACCGCAGAACAGATGCGCGCGATGGCAGAGCTGGCCCGCACTTATGGGCATGATGAGTTGCGTATTTCCCATGAGCAAAACGTTATTCTGCCCCATGTCCACCGCGACGACCTGCCCGCGCTGCACGCGACGCTCAAAGAACATGATTTGGCCACATCCAACATCGGTCTGATCTCGGACATCATCGCGTGCCCGGGCATGGATTATTGCGCGCTTGCGACGGCGCGTTCGATCCCTGTCGCCCAGCAAATCGCCAACCGCTTTGATGAATTGAAGCTGGAGCATGACATTGGCGAGCTAAAGATCAAAATCTCGGGCTGCATCAACGCCTGTGGACACCACCACGTGGGCCACATTGGTATTCTGGGGTTGGACCGCGCCGGGGTTGAAAACTATCAGATCACGCTTGGCGGCGATCACACCGAAACCGCTGCGGTTGGCGAACGGGCGGGCCCCGGCTTTGCCTACGATGAAATCGTGCCCGCGATTGAGCGCTTGATTACCGCGTACCTAGATCTGCGCAACGACCCGGACGAGCGTTTCATCGATGCCTACCGGCGCCTTGGCCTCGCGCCATTTAAGGCGGCGCTTTACCCTGCTGTGACTGCGGGGGGCAAAGCCGATGCCGCTTGATTTCGAAGGCCCCATGACCGACCGGGTTGCGGGCCTAAACGCCGCGTATAAACACCATTCGGCCTTTGCCGTACTGTCGCGTGCTTTGACCGATCCGGAGGTGGGCCGCATTGCGTTGGTGTCGTCTTTTGGCGCGGAATCTGTTGTCCTGTTGCACATGCTGTCGGTGATGGACCGCAACACCCCTGTGTTGTTTTTGGAAACCGGGATGCTGTTTCCCGAAACTCTGCGCTACCAACAGGACCTTGCGGCGCACTTGGGCCTGAGCGACGTGCACGTGATCCGGCCAGATACGAATGCCACCTTTGCCCACGACCCAGAGGGCGATCTGCACCAGCGTGACGCCGATGCGTGCTGCGCCTTGCGCAAGACCGCGCCGCTGGATCACGCCTTGGGGAATTTTGACGCGTGGATTACTGGGCGCAAACGCTTTCAATCTGGCGAACGTGCCGCGCTTGAGTTCTTTGAGGCGGGCGATCTGCGCATCAAGGTGAACCCCTTGGCCCATTGGGCGCCTGACGATGTGATGGACTATATGGACAACAACAAATTGCCGCGTCACCCGCTTGTGGCTCAGGGCTATCCGTCCATTGGCTGCGCACCTTGTACGTCGCGGGTTGCACCGGGCGATGACCCACGCTCTGGCCGGTGGCGGGGCAAAGAAAAAACCGAATGCGGTATCCATTTCACAGCGCGCGGCGCTGAACGCGGCACGGCCTCTGGCGCTGTGGTCGCAGGTTAGGACACGACTATGACAAACGTTTTGATCAAAGACACAGGCTTTGTGGCCGATGATTTCACCGGCACGTTTTTGCCCGCAGACGCCCTGCCCGCAAACGATGCCGAACTGGCCGTGGACCTTGGGTCTGATGCGGATCTTACGGTGTTGGATGGCCTGCTGGACCGAGTGACGGCCATTCGCGTGGATTTCCCCAGCTTTGCCGATGGGCGTGGATTTACGATCGCGGCGCAACTGCGCCGGATCGGGTTCACGGGCCGGCTGCGCGCTTATGGCCACGTGATCGCAGACCAATACGCGATGGCGCGGCGGTCTGGCTTTGATGAGGTCGAAATCCCCCAAGCCCTCGCAGAGCGTCAACCCGAACCGGAATGGCTGGCCCGCGCCAACTGGCAGACCCTCAGTTACCAAAATCGTATGCGGGGATAACCTGCGCAAAGGCGCGGCCACCCGCCGCCTTTCCCTAAGACAGTTCAAAGACTATGAGAGAGGCACGCAGTATGTTGCGTGCGATTATACCTATGACCGAGCACAAGCCCTTGACCGATACCGCCACAGCCACCCCCGTTTTGCCCGACGCCCAAACCGTAACGGAGGTAAAGCACTACACTGACCGTTTGTTTTCCTTCAAAGTCGCCCGCCCGCAGAGCATGCGTTTCCGCTCTGGTGAGTTTGTGATGATCGGCTTGATGGGCGAACCGAACCCAAAGACCGGCAAGGCCAAGCCGCTTTTGCGGGCCTATTCGATTGCCTCGCCCAGCTGGGACGAAGAGCTTGAATTTTACTCAATCAAAGTGCCCGATGGGCCGCTGACTTCGCGGCTGCAACACATCACGCCCGGCGATCAGATTATCCTGCGACCCAAGCCTGTGGGCACGCTTGTGCATGATGCGCTGATCCCCGGCAAACGGCTGTGGCTGTTTGCGACGGGCACCGGGTTTGCGCCCTTTGCCTCATTGCTGCGTGAGCCGCAGACTTATGAGGATTTCGACGAAATCATCATCACCCACACCTGCCGCGAAGTGGGCGAGCTGACCTATGGGCGTGACCTGATCGAGGCCCTCAAGGAAGATGAGCTACTTGCAGAAGTCATCGGTGAGGGTTTTTGGCAGAAGATCAAATACTACCCCACGACGACCCGCGAAGAGAGCCCCAAAATGGGCCGTATCACGGACCTGATGAACTCGGGCGAAGCGTTTAAGGACCTTGGCGTTCCCCAACCCACGCCTGAAACGGACCGGGCCATGATCTGTGGCAATCTGGCCTTCAATCTGGAGCTGAAGGCGATGCTTGAAGGCTACGGACTAGAGGAAGGGGCAAACTCAAAACCTGCGCATTACGTGGTTGAGAAAGCCTTCCTAGACTAAGGAACCCAAATCAATTGCGGCGTTCCTGCGACAGGGGCGCCGCAATGTTTCACGAATTAAGTCTCAAATTTACACGGTTTTTGAACGACTCAGAGAGCAATCAATTGTTCGCCCTGAGGATTTCATGACCAAATTTGCATCGCTCATCACTGCCGCAAGCCTCGCCCTTTTTGGCGGGCCGGCCGCAGCATCGACCCTTTCTGCCACGCACACGTTGACACAAGCCGGCACTGTCGGCTCGGTCAGCACGCTTCAGTTCCAAGTGACCCAAGCGGGCCTCTTTGACATTTATACCGACGGGCCGACCATTGATCCTGTGTTGTATTTGATTGCAGATCGCGACGGGAACGGCGCGATTGACGCGACCGATCCCTTGATCGCGAGCAATGATGACAGCTGTCGCGTCGGGTTTCGGTCTTTTTGCAACCGAGCGGGTGCTTGGCATAACTCACTGATCGAGGCGCAAAACCTAAGCCTTGGCAGCTATTTTGCCGTCGTGTCGGATTACTCGTTTTCCCAGTCTGAGGCTCGCAGCGGCATCAATGGACGCTTGGGCGAAACCCAACTGGTGGGCGATGTAACGACCTTTGTGACCTCAGCGCGCTACGGCGCACAGGGCGGCACCGTGGTGCCTGTGTCGGCCGTACCGCTGCCCGCATCGGGCTGGCTGATGCTGGCAACGTTTGCAATGATGGGGGCTGGCGCGGCATCTCGGCGGCACGCACGCGCGGTCTAGGACCTAGACACACCTACTAAGAGGGCGGCTCAGATCAGCCGCCCTCTTGCGTTATGATATTCAAATCACAGGCCAAGTGCTTCTTTTACTTGGGAAACCACACTCTCAACCAACTCGGGATTATTGCGGGCCTCTTCGACTAAGGCTGAAAGCCCGGTCTTTTGCAGGACCCCCAAATCTGAGTTCTCTACCGCATCCAGAATAGCGTCAGCGTCAAACCCATCAGCGGACAAAAGATCCTCCAAACCGCTGGTGTCTGACACGGTATCAGACACGGCGTCCGTCAGATTGCTCGCCGCATCGGATGCAGCCTCTTCTGCGGCCTCTGCGGCGCCCGTCACACTTTCCACTGCGTCATCCACGGCCTCTTGCGCTGTCCCCGCCGCGTCATTTGCCGCGTCAGCCGCGGCATCCGTTGTAGCATCAACCGCGTCTTGCACGGTTTCAGCGGCCTCCTGAGTGGCTTCCGGCGCTGCCGCTGGCGGCGTTTCCTGCACCACCGGGGCGGGTTCCGCGCCTTGGTTGGTTATCTTATCAAGTTGCGTCCAAACCACAGCCCCAACTGCAACAAACACCACCGCAACGGCCCCTACGATCAAACTTCGAGACATCTTCACGCTCCTTTTGACGACCCGAACAGCGGGTCACACCATTTTGAGATGCGGACTTTGAGGGTCTTATGCAAGCCAAGGGCAAACTTCGCGTTTTATCGGCTTGAAGATGCCGGTTTTC
>NZ_CEZFMW010000116.1:0-11803 GCF_982993085.1 Thalassobacter sp.
GAAAAAAGGCCCGCAATGGGGCCTCATCTTGGGTTCGCGAATGGTTTATGGCGGACTGGGGAGGATTCGAACCCCCGACCCCTTGATTCGTAGTCAAGTACTCTATCCAACTGAGCTACCAATCCGTCGTGGGTCGTTTAGCCCCCTGCTCCGACACGCGCAAGGGCTAATTCAAACAATTTCTAGAATGCCGTCACGCGGCAGGCAAATGCAGAAAGTAGTGCCCTCAGGCCCGGTCTCTTTTAGGGTCAAGGTCCCACCGTGTCCTTTGATCAGCTCAGCCGCGATTGCGAGCCCTAGGCCCGTCCCGCCTTTGCGCGCAGTGCCCTGAAACGGCTGAAACAAGTATTCCTGTGCGCGCGGCGGCAGGCCTGGTCCGGTGTCTACGACCTCAATCCACCAGGCGCGCGCCTCCTCACGGGCGCACACCGTGATCTCCCCAGGCACACCTGTGGCCGCGATAACTTGGCGCGCGTTGCGGACAAGGTTACCCAACACGCGGTGCAATTGATCAGGATCGGCCCGAACCTGTAGGCCCGGTGGAATATCAGTCCCGATACTGACCACATCCGGGGCTACGGCCAATTGCTCAGACTCGGCAATGTCCCCAGCAAGCGTTCCAAGATCGAACCGCGTCAGTGCAGGCGGGCTTTCCTCGGCCTTTCCGAAGGCCAGCGTCCCTTCGCACAGCGAAACTGCACGACTGATCGAGTTGACGATCTTGGGGCCGACACGTTTCACCGTGGGATCATCCACGCTTTCGAGACGATCGCCGAGTAACGTTGCAGTCGTAAGGATATTTCGCAAATCATGGCTGATCTTGGCCACGGCACCGCCCAATTGCGCAAGACGCTCCTTTTGCTTGAGCGATTGGCTAAGTTGGCTTTGCATCGCCGACAACGCCTCTTCAGCGGCGCGCAGCTCCACCACAGATGAGGCAGGCGTTACGATCCGTCGCGCATCCTCGGGCGCTTCGGCAAACCGGTCCATCTGATCCACAAGCTTGCGGATCGGCATCACCAACACCCGGCGCACCGCCATAAACAGCAACACAGCCGTGATAGCAGAAATCATCAACGACAGCCAAAAAATATTCCGCCCATAGTCCAGCAAAGCCGCACGGAGGGGTCGTGAGTCGAGCGCAAACTCAATCTGCAACCCACCGCCCATAACTGGCTGCCCCAGTACGCGGATCACCTCAGGCTCGGGGGTGATCAAGCGGCTCATCGCGTCACGGATTAGCACCCATGCCCGATCATCGCGCAGATCGACGGTCTGTCCAACCTGAAACGGCAAGGGCCCCGACAACACCAATTCCCGCGCCACGTCCCGGCGCAGAACGACGTTCAGAACGCCGGCGTTGCGCAGCAGCTCCTGCTCAACCTCCGGCGCGATCATCTCACCCGCAGCCAAAAGATTGAGAGACGCAATCTGCGCTCGCTCCAACCGCGCCAGCAGGTACTCCTCGCGGAAGCGGGCAATCGAAGGCAGAAAGATAAGAATTTCCGCCACCATGACAAAAATCACGGTCAGAACAAGGAAGCGGCCAGAAAGTGTGTTAATCATCGGCTCTGCTGTGTTGGGTGTGCGGAGGGGCGCCTAATCGGACGCCCTTCCCTGTCATATATAGTTGACACCGCCCTGTCCAATATGACGGCGTGAATTTTGCTTATGGTAGAACCTTTTGCACGAAACGCACGACCCGCTTCACCGTTGGATTATCGAATAGGCGCGGGACATAATATTGCCCGGCAGCGCGTTTGTTGATCTCCGCGAGAGTTGGGTAGGGCGCGATCATGGCGGCCACCGCCCCGATCTTTAACTTGTTGGCTAACACCAAAGACCACGTCTGGATCAGCTCGCCCGCATGGGCCCCCGCAATAGAGGCCCCAACAGGACGCCCCTTGACGATCATCACCTTGATCAAACCCTCGGTTTTGCCTTCTGCGATGGCGCGATCATTCTCATGGTAGGGAAAGCGTACAACTTCCAGCTTATCGCCATGCGCCTCACGCGCCTGCGCCTCCGTAAGGCCGACCTGAGCCAGCTCAGGGTCGGTGTAGGTTGCGTAGGGAATGTGATCTTCACGGATTTTGGCTGGCAGACCAAACAGCATAGATCGGATGATTGTCGCCCCATGGTAGCCCGCGACATGGGTGAACTGATGACGCCCAGCGGCATCCCCGATGGCATAGACCTTGGCATTCGTGGTTTTCAGCGCCATGTCGGTTTTCACGCCGCGTCGATCATACTCGATCCCCGCCTTTTCCAAATCCAACTTATCGACATTTGGCTGCCGCCCGACCGCCATCAACAGGTGGGAGCCCTCAAAGACCGAACCATCTTTTGTATGGACCTCAATCGCCCCTGCACTGCCTGCAATCTTTTCGGCAATCTGCCCTTCGGCGATTTCGACCCCCTCAGCGCGCAAGCGGTTAAGGACAACCTCGGCCATTTCGGGATCATCCCGGCCCAGCGCCTTTGCGCCCTCGAGAACCGTCACCTTTGAACCCAATCGCACATGCGCCTGCGCCATTTCCAACCCGATGGGGCCACCACCGATAATGAGCAAATGCTCTGGCTGCTCACGCAGGTCAAACAGTGTCTCGTTCGTCTCATAGGGGACGGCATCAAGGCCGGGGATGGGCGGCACAAAGGGGCGCGACCCAGTCGAGATCACAACACGGCGCGCCATGATCTGGTAAGGTCCGGCTTGTACCGTTTTGGCATCAATAAACTTGCCAAACTCCCGGATCACTCGGACACCCATCCCTTCAAACCGCTCTTGGCTATCGACGGGGGCGATTGTCTCAATCACTTTGTGAACATGGTCCTTGGCCGCGGCATAGCTGACTTCGGGCATCACGGGGGTCACACCGAACTTGGCACCATGGGACATTGCATGGGCCTGTTTGCCCGCCGCGATCAGGGCCTTGGACGGCACACACCCAAAGTTCAGGCAGTCTCCTCCCATCTTGTGACCTTCCAGCAGCACAACATCAGCCCCCATTTGGCTGGCGCCCGCCGCCACGGACAACCCGCCGGAGCCGGCGCCAATAATCAGGATATCTGTTTTGATCTTTTCCATGGGTTCAGTGCTTTCTTTGAGCAATGCGTCGGTGCTGTTCAGCGCGTTCATTGTGCCGAGCCTTTGCGAAACTTTTTAAGGATAATTGGCAGGACAGAGAGCGCGGCAAACCCAAGGATCGGGCCGATAACATGCGGCTCAAAAATAATGCCTAGGTTAGGCGTTTCACCACGGGCGAATACCTCACCAAGGCCCGCCCCCACCCATGTGTAGACCACGCCCCCCGGCAGGATGCCAAAAAACGTCGTGAACACATACCGTTTAAGCGAAACCCCCATGAACGCGGGGATCAGGTTGGCCACAAAAAACGGCACGGCAGGGACAAGACGCATGATGAAAAGGTAGGATACCTCGTCCTCTTTAATGCCGTCCTTGATTTTGCGCACGGCCCCTTCGGATGCGTCCAACTTGGCGGACATCTTGTCCCCAAGGCCCGACTTCGCAGCAAGGAAAATCGCCGTGGCGCCGATGGTCGCGGCCCCTGCGTTAAACAAAACCCCCGGAAACAGCCCAAACAAAAAACCACCTGTCAGCGTGGCAATCGCCGCCCCCGGCAAGGAAAAGCCAACGATCACGATATACGCCCCGACAAAGGCCAACGCGGTCAGCAAATAATTTGCATCCCGAAACCCGATGAGGGATTCGCGATTGTCCGCAAGCGTCTGAAACGACAGCGTATCGCGCAGGGCATAGGCCCCAACGGCAGCAACGGTGAGAATGGCAATCAGCGGCAGGTTCTTCACGAGCGCGCTTTTCTTGGGCGTATCTTGCGGCATCTGTTGGTGTGTATCAGTCATCGGAGCAATTTCCTTGGTAATTCTGAGATCGTGAGCCGGATTGGCTTTCGTTGCAGCCTTGATGCATCATGCAAGGTGCCGGAGATAGCCGACCTCACGCGGGGGTGATGTCAGGTGATGGGATTCGGGGTCAAAACAGGGGTTTGTGACAAAGCGTGTCACCGAACACCGGGCCGACCACGCAAATCAGAGCAAAAGATGTAACATTCTACTCCCGCACGCCGTTGACAGGCCCCCTCCCCGCGCTTAAGCAGCGGCATCACGAGATTAACGCCTGTCGAATCCCATCCGGGCACCGACTTGATAGGAGCACCGACATGAAACGCACGTTTCAACCGTCCAACCGCGTTCGCAAAAACCGTCACGGCTTCCGTGCGCGCATGGCCACCAAAGCTGGTCGTAAGATTCTGAACGCACGCCGCGCACGCGGCCGGAAATCGCTGAGCGCCTAAGGGCCTCGTAGCGATGAGTGTTGAGCCGCCGGTGCCCCGGACCAAAGGGACACCGGCGGTTTCTTTATGCGTACTCAAAAAGCGTGCAGATTTTTTGCGCGCCGCCCGGGGCCACCGCGTGCCTGCCGGGTCATTTTTGTTGCAAGCATACAATCGACGCGAAGAAGACGCTGCTGTGCGCGTCGGCTACACTTGTTCCAAAAAGGTCGGCAATGCCGTCGCCCGCAACCGTGCCAAGCGTCGTCTGCGGGAAGCCGCGCGCCTTGTCCTTTTGCAGCACGGAAAGCCGGGCTGGGACTATGTGCTGATTGGCCGAGCCAACCAAACAGCGGCCCGTGATTTCCAAGACCTTCTGTCGGACCTGCGCCGTGCCTTGCAAAAGGTGCATGGCAAGTGACCCCTCTCGCTTGGATCCTTTCCCTGCCCGTTCGCGCCTACCGCGCGGTTTTCTCGCCTATTGTGGGGTTTAACTGCCGCTATGATCCGACATGCTCGGCCTATGCTCTTGAAGCACTGTCCAAACACGGCGGCCTCAAGGGCGGATGGCTCGCGTTCCGCCGCATTCTACGCTGCCACCCTTGGGGCGGGCATGGCGTGGATGATGTGCCCGACTAGCGCACAGCCACGCGAAACAACGCCCCCACCGATGTCTTTCTTTTCCAAGCCCTTCATCTAGTGTAGCAGCGCGTCACACCCCACCGACGGGCACGCCAAGGAGCACCGATCATGCTTGACGACGACAGCGATATTCACCCGCTCTTTGCCGGGGCCCCGAAAACCACAGCCTTCAAAAAACTGCGCAAACGGCTGGTACGGGACACACGCGAAGCGATTGAGCGCTACGGCATGATTGAACCGGGCACGCGGTGGCTGGTCTGTTTGTCGGGCGGCAAGGACAGCTACACGCTGTTGGCCGTTTTGGCAGAGCTACAATGGCGCGGACTGTTGCCCGTGGATATTTTGGCCTGCAACCTTGATCAGGGGCAGCCAGGTTTTCCGGCCACCGTTCTGCCTGCGTTTCTAGAGGAACGCGGCGTGCCGCACCGGATTGAATACCAAGACACCTATTCCATCGTCGTTGACAAAGTCCCTGCGGGTCGGACGTTTTGCGCGCTGTGTTCACGGCTACGGCGGGGCAATCTGTACCGCGTAGCCCGCGAAGAAGGATGTTCGGCTGTCGTGCTCGGCCATCACCGCGACGATATCCTTGAGACGTTCTTTCTGAACCTCTTTCATGGCGGCAAGCTCGCGACCATGCCGCCTAAGCTATTGAATGACGAAGGGGATTTGTTTGTTCTGCGCCCCTTGGCTCATGTGGCTGAGGCGGATTGCGATGCCTTTGCCAAGGCCTTGAATTATCCGATAATTCCCTGTGATTTGTGTGGCTCACAGGACGGCCTGCAACGCCAAGTGATCAAAGCAATGCTTGACGGGTGGGAGGAAAAGATTCCCGGCCGGCGCGCAAAAATGTTCTCGGCCCTGATGCAAGCCCGCCCCTCGCACTTACTGGATCCCGAGTTATTTGATTTTGCCGGCCTCATGAGATCTGGCGAATTTGAGGGAAATGATAAACAGGTCCCCACGCTGCGTTAAGCAAACGGTCAGCAAGGCGAGCTAACAGTCGGCACAAGACTGCGAGCCCGAGGAGTGACCCATGAACAGAACATCCGCCCGACCCGCCCGATTGCGGGCGGCTCTCCAACGCTGGCAAATCGCCACGACGTTTCCCATATTCGTGCTTTTGGGGGCGGTGGCCGTTGGCCTGACTGTAGATGAAATCGCAGGGCTATCGGTGGCGGCTTTGGGTCTGCCCTCCCTATATTTCTTACGGAAATGGGCCGCAGATAATTTGGTTACGCCCTCCGAAACACCACTTCGGACGGAGCGCGACATATTTATCGAGGACGCGGATGCCTTGATGGCTTTCGCCCCAGGCAGCAACACCTCAACAGCAGTGATGCTGATCGAAGTGGACCCGCACCTGATGGTCGCGGGGGAATGGCGCAGCAAATTCACGGATGACGTGTTTAGCGGGGTACAAAAACGGTTGGCTCGGTGTGTCCGCGACACCGATGTTGTCGCCCGGTGCGGGGACAACGTTTTCGGGGTTTTGCTTCAACCAATCCCGCGCGCTGATTTGGAAATCGTCCTGTCGATTGTCGAACGGCTCCAATCCTGCGTGAGTGAACCTATCGCACATGAAGATCAAACGTTCCATTTTCACAGCGCAATTGGCCTATGCCTAGAAGAACGAAGCCCTGCCCCAACTGGCGCTGCAATCGTAGCCGCCGCAGAATGTGCATTACGCGCGGCAATCCGAGCGAACGATGGCGGCGTCCGATCATTCACCAAACAAATGCAAAATGACGTCGAGGTTGAGCATCAATTGGCGGGCCAAGTCCACGCGGCCCTCGACACGGGCGCAATCCGGCCGTGGTTTCAGCCACAACTGTCGACCGACACCGGAATTCTTAGCGGTTTTGAGGCACTCGCGCGCTGGCATCACCCCGAATTGGGTCTTTTGTCGCCAAAGCAGTTTCTGCCAGCCATTGCGGCAAGCCACGCGTTCTCCCAACTTGGGGAAGTCATTTTGCTGCACAGCTTGAAGGCCCTAAAGTCATGGGAAAGCGCCGGCCTGCGCGTGCAAAGCGTGTCGATCAACCTATCCTTAGAAGAACTGCGTGACCCTCGCCTTGCAGACCGGATCATCTGGCAAGTAGATCGCTTTGACCAAAATCCCGAACGTATCTGCATAGAAATTCTCGAAAGCGTCACACTACAGGACGGCGACGATGCCATTTTCCGAAACCTCCGCGCCTTGCACGGGGCAGGTTTTCGGATGGACTTGGATGACTTTGGCACAGGACACGCCTCTATTTCTCACATCGCGCGCTTTGGCGTGGGGCGCATCAAAATCGACAAGTCATTCGTGGCAAACGTGGACACGGACCCTAACCAAAAGCGACTGGTAGCAGCGATCCTGTCGATGGCAGAACAGTTGCGTATCGAAACCCTCGCTGAAGGGGTCGAAACACCGGGCGAGCACAGCACCCTCGCCCAACTCGGCTGCGCCCATGTACAAGGTTACGGGATCGCAAAACCAATGCCCTTTGAGGACACCATCGGTTGGGTCAGCGCTCATAACGCAAAGATCGCAAACACAAGGATCGGCAATCGCCGGTTGGGCTGATGCAAGGTACATCCTGAACTCCCTACATTTTGATCGTCCAACATAGGCGAAGCCCCCTACCTGCGACGGGAAAGCCCTTGACCTTTGGCCCCTGCCGCTATTGAACACCGGGGACCAAATGACTGCCGGGGATGCGCATAGAATGGACGACCAAAACAAGAACCTCATCCTTGCCACCGCACTAAGCTTTTTGGTGATCTTGGTCTGGTTTGTACTTTTCCCACCGGAAGAGCCCCAGCCCCAACCGCCCGCCGTAGCAACCGCGGCAGACGGCACCGCCGTCTTGCCACCAGCGGCCCAAGACACCGGCGTTGCGATCCCAAGCCTGGCCGTCACACCCGAGCAATCACGTGCCCAAGCACTTGGTTCGACCCAACGCATCGACATCGAAACGCCTCGTCTCGAAGGCTCGATTTCCCTGACTGGCGGTCGCCTCGATGATTTGGCGCTCAAAGATTATAATGAGACCCTAGAAGACGATAGCCCGATCGTGACGCTGCTCTCGCCCGTGGGCGGCACAGACGCATATTACGCGCTCTACGGCTGGGCCCCAGGCGGCGATCTAGGCTTTGACCAAGTGCCGGGTGCTGCCACGGCGTGGCAGGTGGAACGCGGCACCACACTCACACCATCCTCCCCCGTTACGATACGCTGGGATAACGGCGCGGGCTTGATTTTCCGCCGCACGTTTGAGATCGACGATGACTACATGTTCACCGTGTCGCAAAGTGTTGAAAACACGGGCACAACTGAGGCGCGCATGGCGCCCTACGGCATTGTTGCGCGGCACGGTCAGCCCGACACGGTCAACTTCTTCATCCTTCACGAAGGCGTAGTGCGCAAATCCGACGGCACATTGTCTGAAGTCGACTACGACGACATGACCGACCTTGACGTGCTGCCCCGCGAAGGCGCACAGGCTGATGTTCAAGAGGTCGCCGGCAATGGCTGGATCGGCTTCACCGACAAATACTGGATGACGACGCTGATCCCCGGTGACGGCCAGCCCTTCACTTCTGTGACCAAATATGTCGCAAGCGCAGACATCTATCAGACCGAGGCCCGCCTGCCGACGATGTCAATCGCTCCGGGCACCAGCGCAGAAGTCACAACCAAACTCTTTGCCGGTGCAAAGGAATGGGAAGCTATCCGTAGCTACCAGAACGACAAGAACGTCGAAGGTTTTGTCGACAGTATTGATTGGGGTTGGTTCTACTTCCTAACCAAGCCGATCTTTGTGGCCCTGCATTGGCTTAATTTGATGATCGGCAACATGGGCTGGGCGATTATCGCACTGACCTTCGGGATCAAGGCCATCCTCCTGCCACTGGCGTTCAAGTCCTACGTCTCCATGGCGAAGATGAAAGAACTCCAGCCTGAAATGGAGAAAATCAAAGAGCGTGCTGGTGACAACCGCGAAAAGCTTCAGAAAGAAATGATGGAACTGTACAAGACCGAAAAGGTGAACCCAGCCTCGGGTTGCCTGCCGATCTTGCTGCAAATTCCGATCTTCTTCTCACTTTATAAGGTCATTTTCGTAACGATCGAATTGCGCCACGCCGCATGGTTTGGGCCATTCCAAGACCTTTCCGCGCCGGACCCAACATCCATCATCAACCTGTACGGCTTGCTGCCCAATGCGGCACCGAACCCAGAAAGCTTCATGGCGCTGATCTTTATCGGCATCCTACCGCTTTTGCTTGGTGTCTCGATGTGGTTCCAGCAAAAGCTGAACCCAGCGCCCACAGACCCCACGCAGCAAATGATCTTTGCTTGGCTGCCATGGGTGTTCATGTTCATGCTCGGCAGTTTTGCATCGGGACTGGTCGTCTACTGGATTGCGAACAACACCATCACGTTCATGCAGCAGTATGCGATTATGCGCAGCCAAGGTTACACGCCGGACCTTTGGGGCAACATCAAAGGTGGGTTCAAAAAGACCCCCAAGGATGACACCGCCAATGCTAACAAGAAGCCAAAGGGTAAGTGACCATGCCACATCTAGCTGAGATCTGGCGCCACCCGATCAAGGCTCATGGACGCGAAGCATTAAACCGGATCATGGTACCCACTGGCGGCACCCTACCGGGAGATCGCCAGTGGGCCGTCACACACGAGGCCAGCAAACCCATCACCAGTTGGAGCCCTTGCGCCAATTTTTCACGTGGTGGAAAAGCGCCCAGCTTGATGGCAATCAGCAGCGCGTGGGACGCAGAGGCAGGCACTATTACCCTGCACCACCCCGAACGTCCTAGTATCACGTTTGATCCCAACGGGGATTCTGGTGCGTTCATTGAATGGATCACCCCGTTGATGCCCACCGACCGCGCGGCCTCCACAGGGATTATCCATGTTGAAAACCACAGTATGACCGACACCGACTACCCCTCCGTCTCGCTGTGTAACCCCGCAAGCAACCGTGCCGTAGGTCAAGCCGTAGGCCAAACGCTGTCGCAGCAGCGGTGGCGTGGCAACCTGTGGGTCGACGGACTCGCTCCATGGGAAGAATTCGATTGGGTCGGTCGCGACATTCAGATCGGCGGTGCGCGTTTTCACGTGCACGAACCTATCACTCGATGCAGAGCCACAATGGCCAACCCCGAAACCGGGCGCATCGATGCAAACACACTGGGTGCTCTGAATGACATCTGGGGGCACCAACATTTTGGCGTCTATTTGAAATGCATCCAAGGCGGTGAAATCGCTACGGGTGACACCGTTGAGGTACGTTGATGTCCACGCTCCCCTTCCCCGAGGCCCCTGAGCCTGATGCCGCCCTGCTTGAAAAGGGACGCATGCTGTTCGCTTCTGAAACTGAGTTTCTCAAGGGTGTCGTGGCCATGGACGGCTTGCCCCCAGCGGACCGGCTAGAGGTTTGTTTTGCCGGGCGATCCAATGTTGGAAAATCCAGCTTGATCAACGCAGTCACCGGCCGCAAAGCACTGGCGCGGACCTCAAACACCCCCGGTCGCACACAAGAGATCAACTACTTCACCGTCTCGCCCGAGCTATTTCTCGTGGATGTTCCCGGCTACGGCTACGCCAATGCGCCCGTCGCGGTTGTGCAAAAATGGCAGCGTCTTCTGAAAAACTACCTTCAAGGACGCGTCACACTGCGCCGTGCCTTTGTCCTGATTGATGCCCGCCACGGCGTGAAACCAGTCGATGATGAGATCATGTCGCTGCTCGACAGTGCCGCTGTCACATTTCAGGTCATCCTGACAAAGGCCGACAAAGTCAAAGAAGTGGATCGTGCCAAGGTCCTGACCCAAGTACGCGGAGCACTAACGAAACATCCCGCAGCATACCCAGAGCTATTGGTGACGTCGTCCGAAAAAGGCTGGGGCATCGCCCATTTGCGCGCCTTGATCGCTGGGCTGGAATAGCTAGACGTGTTGGGCGCCGTTAATCTCAATCTCGGTGCCCGAAATATAGCTGCTTTCATCAGAGCATAGGAAATAGATCGCCGCCGCCACCTCAGAGGGTTGGCCAAGGCGGCGCATCGGCAGTTGTTCAACAATTTTGTCTGTGCCCGGCGATAGAATCGCGGTTTCAACCTCGCCCGGGGCGATTGCATTTACGCGCACACCGAGCGGGCCAAAATCATGCGCCATTTCGCGTGTCAAAGCAGCTAACGCCGCCTTGGATGTCGAATAGGCCGCCCCAGCAAATGGGTGCACCCGACTGCCCGCGATCGAGGTTACATTCACAACGGACCCCTTGGCCGTCGTCAATTCCTCCCGCAGGCCGCGCGCAAGCACAACAGACGCAAAGAAGTTAACGTGGAACACCTGCCCCCATGTGCGCAAGTCAGTTTCAAGGGTATTCAAGCGGCCCCCATCGGCCGCCTTGGGGGATATGCCAGCGTTGTTAACCAAGGCATCCAGACGGCCATCTAAACGACTGCGAATATCGTCAATCGCGGCCATCGTGGCCTTCGGGTCGGCCAAGTCAATCTGAACGTGATTTTCAGCCCCAGACCCCCACGGACATTCGTTCGGGAACGCATGGCGAGAGCACGTCAGCACCCGCCAGCCTTCGTTGCTGAACCGTTGAACCGTGGCGTGGCCGATCCCTCGGCTGGCTCCGGTTAACACCATAGTGCGTTGTGACATATCAAAAACTCCTGCTTCTACCCTTGCGCCTTTCGCAAGAGTCGCACAAGCCCCTTCCCCTCCCGAAGGGGCCGCGCTAGAACCCTCGCACCTTTTTACCCAAGGCCGCGCCCTATGAAAAAGCAGACTGCCATGACCCGCGACTACATCGCCACCGCCCG
>NZ_CEZFMW010000117.1:0-11190 GCF_982993085.1 Thalassobacter sp.
GAGTTGCTCGGCATGTGCCATGATTTGTTCGCTTAGGTGTTGCATGCTACCTCTCGTGTCAGAAAGATGAGCAGTTTTCTGACAGTTTGCAACTGCCAGCACTACAGAGGGCGCTAAGTGGCGTTCTCACTTTGTCTCAGCTATACTTAGGGTATGGATTTTGTCTTCTACGATCTTGAAACCACGGGGATCTCGCCCGAGTTCGACCAGCCGCTGCAGTTCGCCGCGATCTGGACGGATGAGAATTTCGTGGAGAAGGATCGGGTCAACATCCGCTGCCGGTTGGCGCCCCATATTTTGCCGTCACCGCAGGCGTTGGTTGTGACCCGGGTCACCCCTGATCAATTGATAGACCCAAGCCTGCCGCCGCTGTTTGAGTTTTCGCAGCAGGTGGCCGAGTTCACCGAGCGATGGGCACCGGCGATCTGGGTGGGCTACAACACGATGAAATTCGACGAGGAGGTGCTGCGGCAGACCTTCTACCAGAACCTGTCGCCAAACATTTACGCCACGCAGTTCAATGGCAACACGCGCTTTGACATTTTGCCTGCTGTCTATGCCACTTATGCCCGACACCCGGATCTACTCGTCTGGCCCACCGATGACACTGGCCGGCGGAGCTTCAAGCTTGATCGGCTGGCGCCTGCAAATGGCTTCAATGCCCACAACGCGCATGATGCCCTGGGGGATGTCGAGGCGACCATTCACATCGCACGTCTGATCGCAACGCGCAGCCCGGCACTTTGGTCCGAGTTGATCGACAACGCCCACAAGGCACGCGTGCAGGCAAAGCTTGAAAGCTTTCGGCCCTATGAGCTGGTCACGCGCTTTGGCGGTGGTGAGCCGCGATCCTACATGGGCTGTTTCTGTGGATACTCTCACGGCAACAGCGCGCAGGCCGCGTTTTTCGATCTGGATGCTGCGGACCCATCCGAGTTCCTCGAGGCCTCGGATGAGGCGATCTTAGCAGCAGTGGATGCCACGCCGAAGATCATTAGGGGCGTGTCCACAAATAAAGCCCCCGCGCTCCTCGAACACACAGCGCCCAGCGCTGAGCATCTGCGACGGGCGACGGTCATCGCCAACGCGCCTGAGTTTCGTCAGCGCGTAGGCGCGGCAATGGCCGCTCGCTTCGTAGAAGATCCCGACGCTCCGCCAAAGCCAGTTGAGCAGCAGATTTATGGTGAATTCTATTCGAACGCTGACAAGCAGCTTTTGCAGGAGTTTCAGCATGCGACCTGGCCGCACCGGCAAGAAATCGCTGCAAGCCTTTCAGATCCTCGGCTGCGTCAGCTTGGCCGGCGGTTGGTGGCGTTTTACAGCCCTGAACTGCTGACAGCAGATGAGATGGCGCTCTTCAAAGCTTATCTGCGTGATAAGTGGTCCGCGCCTGACGCCCCCGAAACTGAATGGATGACCTTGGAAAAGGCGGAAGCAGCACTGCGTGATTTGCGTGCTGCCGGTGCTGTCGAGCCCAATGAGCTCAATGTGATTGCGTCTTTTCTATTGGAGTGGCGCGCACGAGATGCGTAGTTACAAAAAACAAGGATGTTGTATTGGGTGGATTTGTTTCACTCAGGCAGACCTCCGAAATGGCAAGGCTGCGCCGAAATACTGCCACATTTGTGGAGAGCTACAGGCGGGAACAGGGCAAATCAGATAGGGTTGCGTTGCACTGACGGTATTTTGCCTGTGTTCCCTAAGGCAATCTTCCGTAAAGAGTATCACGAATGCCGTGGCCGAGCTCAATTTAGTCTATAGAGCTCAAATTTCCTCCTAAGGTCATGAGCGCATTCGAGCGACCCAATATTCGTATCTGGCCAGTTTTTAAACACGGTATTTATTTTGCGCAAAATCCGGCACCCGAAAGAAAATCCGATATTTCCGGCGATAAGCCTGCGAGAATAATACCAATAATGAAGAAGATAACGCCCCACCAGTCGATGTGAATATCACCGATGAGGGCCCTCTCAAGCTGCTCCTCGAAGCTTCGATGTGCTGCCTTTCTTTCGGCTATTTCTTCCTTGATCTTAAGTGTTAATTCTTTCGACTGTGCTCCGAGATTGGTTTCGAGTTTCTCAACCAAACCAAGAAGGTTTTTTGTTTCCTCCTCCAATATTTCCACGCGTCTTTTGAGGGGGGTATCTGGGCCGGGTACAATACTTATCTTAGCTTTCCCAGCACTGGCCGCCATGGAAATTCCCTGTGCCGCAATTATTTGGTTTGCAACCCGGCGTCGGGGGAATTTCTTGAAATAAGTCGAAACTCTTTCTCGAATAGTTGGCTTTTTGAAAAGCCTTTCTGCGCCTCTCAATCGTATGGCGACCGTTATGACTCCGCTTATTTGCAGAGCCGTTCCAAGGAATCTGAAGTAGTTTTCCCCGCAGCCGAAGCGAACAAGAATTATCCAAATTGCGACCAAAGAAAAGATCACGACCCAAATAGGCCAGAGGGCGCATATGCCGAGCCACAGATGCGCGACGCTCTGTTTAAAGTAGACCCAGAGAGGTTTGCGGCTCTCGGTCCTAACCTGAGTTTTTGGGGTCATCAGTCATGATGGCAGTTTGTCCAATTATGCCGCTACCGCAAGCTGAACCAGCCATTCTGATGTTGGCTGGTAGGTTTCGTCCTAAGATCAGCCGTGCGAGACCTAAATTGAATGTTCGTTTCGAGGCTAGAACCGGTCGAGAAGAGGCCTGCTATAACTTGCACTTCGGCTTCGAAGCGTATCACTACCTCTTACTTACCCTTCAAAATAGCAGCAATGATCAGGCCAAAGGGCCCGAGGATTGCCCCCCAGAGCGCACCTTTGCCACCATCGACGAAGAACCCGATGATGCCGAAGACGATGGCACCAGCGATGATGAATTCCATTATTTCGCTTCCTTTCTTGTTGCGGCCGCGTGCTCACGACACCGCCCCACCATGTGGGCCGCGCTGATGTGATGGTTCTATTCGCTAGCCTGAATGCCCAATGCCTCGAGCGTCGCGCGGTCAGGCGCTCCAGTGGCCGCTAAGCCGTTTTGTTCTTGGAAGGCGCGCATCGCGTTGCGCGACCCGTTCCCCCAAACGCCGTCCGGTGTGCCGGCATCAAAGCCTCCGGCGTTCAGCATGGTCTGGATGGCACGGTAGTCGTCGCGGGAGAGATCGAGCGTGGACCAGCCACACGCGCCAGCTACTGCCTCGACCGCGTCCTGAATGCCGGCCAGGTCGAACTCCGCGTCATAGCGGCGGCCATTGCCATCGGTCAGCCGGATGAAAAACTCTTCGGCATCGTAGAGGCCGCGCAAGAAGCCTTCGGACGCAGATCCAAAGAGCCCAGCGCCTTTGTTGTTGGTCAGTTCGTTCCAGCGGGTCGACTGCGCTGGTGCATCGTCGATCCGGTAGTTGATATCGAACGAGTTCCGCCGAATGGCGCTCATCAGATAATCGTCTTGGACAAAGACGATGGATGTCTCGCCTTCCCGACACTGCGCGAGAAGCGCGGTGATCCCGCTGAAGCTGCGCGCATCATAGGCTGAGTAGTTAATGGCCACGACGGATGGGCTGTCATCGATTGCAGCGCGTTCCTCGTTGATGACCCACCAGCCCGAAATCCGATCCCCTTCGTTGTGCGCCTGCTCAAACGGTGCAAGGCTGTAATCGATGTTCGGGTGGTCGGGATCCGCCCAGGGTAGGGCTGCAGTCACCTCATCACCATCTGCCGTGGCTGCGGGCGATGGTGCGTCCTGGCTTGGCGTCGATGGGGCGACTGCTTGTGGTGTTACCGGAAACGCGATGCCATAGCGCGCCTGCAAATAGGCCATATGCAACTGGGCGAGGGTGAGCTTCTCGGTTTCGACGCGGCTTAGCGCCACCGCTTGTATCAGACCGCCGGCGGATGCTGCCTCTTGTTCGGCCGCTTCGACACGCTGTTGCTGCGCCGCCATTTCGCCAAGAAGCTGCTCTGCACGTTCGGGATTAGGTTCTACGGCTGGCACGGTGACTTCGATGGTCGCGCCTGCGGCCTCAGCCTCTTGCCGGGCCTCAACGATAGTACGCAGTAGCAGCAGTGCTTCTCTCCGGCCTTCAGCGAGCATGCGGATCAGCCCACCATCGTAGCGGGCGATTGTGGCATCCACTTCGGTGATCTGGCTGTCGATGGCGGCGATCTCTGCATCGAACGCTGAGCTTTCCTGGGCCATTGTATGCCCAGCAAGGCAGGTGCTGATCAGCAGCGAAGCGGTGAGCGTGCGCAGTTTCATCATGTCGAAGGTCCTTTCAGCAAAGCGCCTTAGCCGCGGCCAATGTCGTTTAAGATCGTGTGGCCGCGTTCAGCCATGCAGCGATCCACGACCCGGCGGGGGCCATAGGTCACAAGATCATAGGAATAGTCATTCGCCGCTGCCCCGGCCGCCATGCCGGAAGCTGCGCCATAGGCGGCGAGTTCGCCCTGATAATCAGAGCCGCTGCCGACAACGGCGCCGGTGATGGCGCCGACCAGAAGCCCCGCCATAATATTCGCGCCCATCTGTTCCTGCTGACGCTGGCGATAGTCGGCCTCGACCTGGACCGCGACCGCACGGCAAGCCTCAAGGTCACGCTCAAATCGCGGCATGTTTGTACGCTCTGGATCCACAACGGGACGATACTCAGTCAAGGGCTCGAGCTCTGCGCAACCGGCCACGGTCAAGACTGCGATCAAGCCAAAAGCCTGGGTTTTCGTAATAAAATTCATCCAGCAGCTCCTTTTCCCTTCCCGAGAGCAGAACGGGAGGGTTATGCTGGGGTGAGCCCCCAGGTTTGTGATACGTCTAATAACGTGACGGGCTTGTCACGAATCGGCATTCTGGCCTGTTAAGGGTCTGTCGGTCCGGTTGGTGAGTCAATCAAAAAACTAGACGCATGTATTCGTGCGACATATAAGTGAGGGCGCAGGGTGACTCGCAAGAAGGGCAAACAGCTGAACTGGGGTGTCGAACGTCGATATGAGTTTATCGAGTTTCGCCTGTTTTGGCAGGGGCGGATAAACCGGGGGGACTTGATGGACGCGTTTGGGGTTTCGACACAGCAGGCATCGCTGGACCTGAACGCCTACATTGAGCAGGCCAAGCGCAACCTTGTTTATGACAAGAGCCTGCGTACGTATCTGCGCGGTAAGCATTTCAAGCCCAAATACCTCAAGCCGGACGCTGAGGAGTATTTTGCTCAGCTGCGCGCGGTTGATCAGGGGCTGGTAAGCGCCGAGCAAAGCTGGATCAGCTTCTTCCCGAGCTTTGGTGCAACGCCGACGCCCGCGCGGGGTGTGTCCCCGGAAACCCTGCGTGACGTGCTAGCAGCGATCCGCGAGCCATCCGCCTTACAGGTAACCTATCAGTCCATGTCGCGGCCGGAGCCCAGCGCGCGCTGGATTGAGCCGCACGCCCTGGCATTCGATGGGTTCCGCTGGCACGCCCGGGCGTTCTGTCAGAACGATCAGGTGTTCAAGGACTTCCTGTTATCCAGGATCGTCGAGGTGGGTGAGCAGGGGCCCGTGACCGCTGAGCCCAGCGCAGATGAAGCATGGCACACCGAGGTCGTGCTTGAGATCGGCCCGCATCCGGACCTGTCTGATAACCAGCGCCGTGCCATCGAGATGGACTACGGCATGGAAGAGGGCAGGGCCCAAATCGCTGTCCGCCGTGCGCTGTTGTTTTATGCACTGAAGCGTCTTGGCCTGGACACCGACCCGGCAGCGCGCCGCCCCCAGGACCAACAGATCGTTTTGCTCAACCGTGACGAGGTCATTGGATGACCATGGCGGCACGGAAAGCAGAATTCGGGGCAAAGCAGCCCTACAAAATGTCCTTCACTTCCGGGGGGCTTTTCTTGACCGAGAGCGTGGCAGTCGCCGGGATGCATCGCTCGGGCGAAGATTGGAAAGACACGCTTGAGCGCGCCCTGCACGAGGGTACGACCTCGCTCCCAAAGGCCGCCTCTAACCGCCGTACGCTGCGGGAACTCGTCAATCGTTTGATGATGCTGAATGACGATGAGGTTCGTTTCCTGATTGAAGAGGCCGGGCGGCAAGAGCAGCAGTATCTGCTTTGGGTGGCGGCTTGCCGTGCCTACCGCTTCGTCCGCGAGTATGCGGTTGAGGTCATTTGTGATCGGTTTTTGGCGTATCAGCTCGATCTGCCTCTCGAGAGCTTTGACATTTTCTTCGAGGCTAAGGCCGACTGGGATGACGGGCTAGCATCGATCAGTAACAGCACGCGTAACAAGTTACGCCAAATCCTGTTCCGAATGATGCGTGAGGCTGGCGTCGTTTCTGACGATCACCGGATCCAGTCGAGTTATCTCTCGCCTCAGCTGCGTCAGTTGCTTGAGGCGACCAACCCAGCTGATCTGGCTGTGTTCCCGGGTGTTGTTATTGAGGGAGGTCTGTCGTGAGCCTGCAATTGACGCGCAAAGAACGCGCCGAGCACCTGTATCGGGTCATCACCAGCGAGCGTTTCTTGACCAAGCAGGGCCTTGGCAATGAGGTACCGTTTTTCATTTGCCCGTTCCCGGCAGAAGAAGGCCTCACGATGATCGAGGACCGGCTCGACCTGATCGAGCGCATTGGACATGCGGGCGTGGCGGCGCTCGATCTCAGCCTGTACGATATCGCACTCGGGCTCTTGGAGGAGCGGGGCATCCTGGAGGATGTCTTGGCCGCAGAGCCTGAAATGGAAAAGTCAGAGCTGCGCGAGCTGTTGCAGGGCGTTCTCGATGTCCATGAGCACCTGATCCCGAAAATCGCGGAAGCGATCGCCGCCCAGCCGCATGACGTGATTTTCCTGTCTGGCGTGGGCGAGGTCTACCCGTACATCCGCTCGCACAATGTGCTCAACAACCTGCAGAGCACCGCCAAGGACAAGCCAACGGTCCTGTTCTTTCCAGGCAACTACACCCACTCCACAGCGACGGGGGGATCCCTCGATCTCTTTGGGCTGCTGCATGACGACAAATACTACCGTGCTTTTAACATTCTGAACTACGAGGTCTGACCCGATGACCACCGCTTTGAGAAACATTTTCGCCAAGCCTGTCGACCGCCCCATTGATGGCGTGATCAAGGCTGACGATGAAGCGAGCCTGCGCATCGAGCTCGACGAGTACGTCATCACCGATGAAATCGGCAAACGCCTCGAGACCTTCCTCGATGCCTATAACAACTATGACACCGCCAATGGGGTCTGGATTTCTGGCTTCTTTGGCTCGGGTAAGTCGCACCTGCTGAAGATGCTGGCCCTTCTCATGGAAAACCGAGAAGTCGATGGCACACGAGCTTTTGACATTTTCGAGGGAAAGCTGACCGATCAGCCCATGCTTTTGGGCGCCTTGCGAAAAGCGGTTTCGGCTCCGTCTAAATCGATTTTGTTCAATATCGATCAGAAGGCTGATGTCATCTCAAAGACCGACGTCGATGCGCTGCTCTCGGTATTCCAGAAGGTTTTTGATGAGGCGTGCGGTTACTACGGCAAGCTGCCCCATATCGCGCAGTTTGAGCGCGACCTTGATGATCGAGGCCAACTGGCAGCGTTTAAGGACGCTTATGCGGCGGCCGCTGGAAAACTTTGGGAGCGCGGCCGTGAGCAGGCAGCGCTCGAGCGCAAAAACATTGCGACAGCCTTCGCCTCAGTAACGGGTGGCGATCCTGCTGATGTCGCAGATATCTTGGGGCAGTACCGCGCCGATACCCGGGTCTCAATCGAGGATTTTGCCAATAATGTGAATGTTTGGCTCGACAAACAGGCACCGAAGTTTCGATTGAACTTCTTTGTAGATGAAGTCGGGCAGTACATCGCCGAGAACGTCAAGCTGATGACGAACCTGCAAACGATTGCCGAAAGCCTGAATACAAAATGTAAGGGCCGCGCCTGGGTCATCGTCACGTCACAGCAGGACATGGAAGCCATTATTGGCGATGGAAAAGCGTTCCAGTCGCAGGATTTTTCGAAGATCATGGCGCGCTTCGGTGTGAAAATGCCGCTGAACTCTGCCGATGTTGCTGAGGTTATCCAGCGCCGCCTTCTGTCGAAGACCGACGAGGGCCAGGTACGGCTTGGCAACCTGCACGACCGCGAGGAGAACAACCTCAAGACCCTGTTTGATTTTACGGATGGGTCGATCAAGCTGAAGAACTTCGATGGGCGCGCCCACTTTGTCTCGAGCTACCCATTCCCGCCCTACCAATACATGCTGTTTCAGATGGCGATCACGTCGCTTTCCCAGCACAACGCCTTTGAAGGGAAGCACAGCTCGGTCGGGGAACGCTCGATGCTGGGCGTGTTCCAAGAGGTCGCCAAGAAGATGGCAGACCAACCCGTGGGCGGTCTTGCCACCTTTGATCTCATGTTCGAGGGTATCCGCATGGCCCTCAAATCTGCTGTACAGCAGTCGATCCAGATTGCCGAGAAGGAAATCCAGGACATCGATCCCTTCGCGGTTCGTGTGCTGAAGGCGCTCTTCCTCGTGAAATACGTCAAGGAGTTTAAGCCCACGGTGCGCAACATCAGCGTGCTGCTGCTCTCCGAGTTCGACACCGATCAGGTCAAGCAGCGGCGCAAGATCGAGGAGGCCCTGTCTTTCCTCGAGCGCAACACGCTTATTCAGCGCAATGGCGAGGTCTATGAATTCCTGACGAACGAGGAGAAGGACGTCGAAGCCGAAATCAAGGCGCTGGATGTCGACCCGTCAGAGCTTTCGAAGGAAATGGAAACGCTGGCGTTCGACACGATCCTGAGGCATCGCAAGATCAAGCATCTGACCACCGGCAATGAATACAGCTTCAGCCGGAAGCTCGATGACCACCTCTTGGGCCGGGAATACGAGCTTTCCATCAACGTGATCAGCCCGTTCAACGATGATGTCGCATCACCTGAAGCCGTGCGCATGCGGAACATGAGCCGAGAAGAACTGGCGGTGGTGCTGCAGCCCGATGTGCGGTTCATCCGCGATCTTACGCTCTTCAAGCAGACGGATAAGTTCATCCGTCAGGCCCGTGCGGGTTCCCAGCAGCCAGGCCGTGATCGCATCGTGGCTGAGAAGGGCGATCAGAACAGCCGTCGCTATAAGGATCTCGAACTCCGCCTGCGCAAGCTGATGGCTGAGGCGCGGATGTTCGTGCGGGGCGATGAGCTCGACATTGGTGGCGAAGAGCCCCAGGACCGGATCGTGAAAGGCTTCCAGGGCCTTGTCGACAAGGTCTATGTTAACCTGCCAATGCTGCGGGGCGTGACCTATGCTGAGGCCGATATCCTGAAGGCAGCAACGCCCGAAAGCGGGCTCTTCGGCAACAACGGTGAAGGGCTGACCGAGGCGGAGCAGGACGTTCTGAACTACGTCCAGTCTCAGGCTCGGAATGGCGTGAAGGTCTCGGTGAAATACCTCACCGAACGCTTTGGCGGCAAACCCTACGGTTGGCCGACGACGGCAATTCTGTGCTTGGCTGCCAGCCTGTCAGGCAAGGGCAAGGTTGAAGCCCGATCCGACGGCACCGTGCTCGAGCGCGCAGAACTCGCCAAGGCGCTGAACAACAGCCATGCTCTTGCCAATATCCTGCTCACCCCGCAGACCGAGTTTACCTCTGCCCAGATCCGGAAGGCGAAAGAGCTCTACAAGGAGCTGTTTGATTTGCCATCGGATGGGACTGACGCCCGGACCATCGGTGCGGAATGGCTGGAGAGCACGCGGACGCTGTCAGAAGATCTGGGTAAGATGCTGGCGCAGAAAGCGCAGTATCCGTTTGTCGTGGCGCTCGAGCCCCTGGCCGCGAAAATTGCCGCGATGGTGGGCAAGCCAGCCACTTGGTACATCACCGAGCCCGCGGCACAGGAAGATGACCTGCTCGACGCCAAGGAAGAAGTCCTCGACAAAATCCGCAGCTTCATGGGTGGTGCCCAGCGCGAAATCTATGACGACGCCCGGGATTTCTTGCGGGACCAGGAGGCCAATATTTCCTATGTGGATGCGGCCGCCGGCGAAGCACTGGCCCGTGCCTTGGCCGACCCTGCTTGCTACAAGGGCACGGCCATCCAGTTCCTGAAATCCGATCTCTATGGGTTGAAAGACCGTGTTGAGCTGACCGTGCTTGAGGAACGCAAAGCTGTCATCGCAGCGGTCGAGGATTGCGCGGCCAAGGTCACGCAGACGCCAGAGTTCCAGGCGCTATCTGAAGATGACCAAGCCCACATCAAGCGCAATATCGATAGCCACAAATTAGGGCTCGACAGCGTGAAGATGATCCCGATCCTGCGCGATCGGGCGAATGGCGCGAGGCTCGATCTTCTGCCGCGCATTTTGGCAGAGGTTGAGCGACTGAACCGACCGGTTGTCGATCCAAAACTCGTCCCGCCCGGGCCGCCGCAGCCAGAGCCCCCGCAGACCACTTACGTCAACGCCTCTGAAATCAAGGTGGGCTTCGCCAAGCCCTACCTGACCGAAGAGGCTGACGTCGAACAATACGTCCAAGAAATGAAAAAGACCCTTCTGGTGCAGATCCGCGCGGGCAAGAAGGTGATTGTCTGATGGACACGAACGCGCTGAAGAAGTTTGCCCAGTCCGCCCGTAATCTGCTGATCGATCAGGTGCGATCCAAGCTGGATCTGGTGCTCAACCCTTCATCGCCCGCGCGGCGGGAACATCCGCAGGTGATGAAGGAGCTCGATGCTGCGATCGCGCGGGATGGCAAGGCGCAGGTTATCGAGCAGGTGGCCTACACCTGGTTCAACCGCTTCACCGCGCTGCGCTTCATGGATGTGAATGGCTACACGGCTGTTGGGGCTGTGTCCCCAGCAGAAGGGCAGACACGGCCAGAAATCCTTGCCGAGGCGATGGCGGGGAACTTGACCGACGGCGCGCCTAGCAGCATCGCGGCGCTGCTTGATGGCCGCACGCCGTCCTCTGATCCGCAGGGTGAAGCTTATCGACAGCTCTTGGTGCATGCCTGCAACCAGTGGCACGGGCCTATGCCGTTCCTGTTCGAAGAGCTGGACGATTACACCGAACTCCTGATGCCTGAGGATCTTCTGTCGCAATCCTCGATCCTTGTCGAGCTGCGCAAAGTGATGACCGAAGATGCCTGCCGCGAGGTCGAGATCATCGGCTGGCTCTACCAGTTCTACATCTCCGAGAAGAAGGATCAGGTCTTCGCGGGCCTCAAGAAGAACCAGAAGATCACGGCCG